>JAFZFQ010000032.1 GCA_017555825.1 Bacteroidaceae bacterium
AAATAACCGACCCCAATGGTTTCCGATTGGACTTCTATGTCCAAATAAACACTAAAGATGGTGCACGAGTATTCCCCAGCGACGGTTCAGATTATGGTTGGGTAACACAACCCATAGCTATACAATGGGTTGGTGGATATAAGTATACCTACAACTGCGACTTCTCATACGGTGCAGGTATCGACCCCGATACTGAAGAGCCCATATATGGTGAGAAGATTAACGTAAGTGTGAACTTTAGCAATTTGAATTGGTCACAACAAAATTGGAACACAATCGACGTAGGCCAAGAATAACCCATGTAATGATTGAAAACTAATACCGAGGGCCTGTTCGACACATAGTTGAGCAGGCCCTCGATTTACAAGAATAATAAAGCACCCGACTCACAGCAATAAACACCTTAACCCCTCCGGTCTGCGACCACCTCCCCTATATTTCTACGAAACACAGGGGAGGAGTATCGCCCTTGCAGGGTGTATAACCTTCGCTTGTAGGGCGCACAATCCCCCTCGTGCATTTATGCACGCACGTAGGGATGCACCACCGGTGCGTCCGGGTGACATATACAACATAATATACGCGTATTATACGCGAGGACATCGCGGACGTACCGTTGGTACGTCCCTACCTTCACCCGCAAGGGCGTTTTTGCTCCTCTGTAGTTATTAAGACAAAAGAACAAAAGAAACATAAGATTAAGCAGTAGAAAAAATATGTCCTTATGTTTTTCTGTCTAATTAAAAAACACCAGGCGGGGCTTCTGTAACTTATGTTCTTCTGTCAATAAAAATATCCCCGCCCGCAAGGGCGTTTTCTCCCTCTGCCCGCAGGGATAGGGGGACTGTTGCGAGTAAGCGAGAGCTGAGTATGCTTGCACAAGCTCAGCAGAGCGAGAGCAACTTGATCGTAGATAGTGGCGCAGTGGGAGGGGGTTAAATAACCACAAGATAATTTTCTTAACCCCTCAGTCGCTATGCGACAGCTCCCCTATCCGACTACGTCGGCAGAGGAGCAGTACTTAACCCCTCCGTTCTGCGACCACCTCCCCTATATTTCTACGAAACACTGAGGAGGAGTATTGCGGGCGAAAATAGAATAATAGGAACAAAAAAATCACAGCTCGCTGCGCTATAGCAATGAGCTGTGATTATATAAAAGTGGATAGATGTGTTTATCGCACAAAGTGAGGCATCTCGGCAGGAACGACCATCGAGAGCTCTACGAGTCCTTTTACCACACCGTTTTCGCGCCATGCAGTTTGGTATATTACCTTGTGCATGCCCTCTTTCTCTATGGTGTAGGCGTTGGTACCACCTGTAGCCAAGAGTTCGCGTATCTTCTCTTGCGAGGCAGGGCTGTGACATGCAAACATGTTCTTACCAATGAGGTCGCCATGACGAGCAAAGGTTTGGCGAGCTTTTTCGTTCATATACAAGATAGTACCTTCGGTATCGCACACCGTAACGGCACAGTTCATTTCATCACTCCAAGGATACATAATAATATTGTTTATTATTTCAATGCGTCGATGTTTTGTTGGTTCATGAGTTGCTTGCCCTCGGGAGTGTAGAGGTAGTTCAAACGCTCGGCATAGGCCTTCTCAATCTTACCACGCACCATCTTCATGGTACTGTTTATCATTTGATTTTGCTCAGTGAAAGGCTCGGCAAGCACAGCAATACCGGCGGGCAACCAGCGGTCGGGGAACATGGCATCGAGGTCGCCACCTTTCTTGAAGCGGGCTACCGAGTCATCTATGAGTTTGAGAGCTGCTTTGCGACCCTCTTCGGTATCAAGACCAAGGCCTTGCTCTTTCAACGTAGCGCGCAGACGCTCCTTGTTGGGAACAATAAGGGTTGTTGTGTAGGCCGATTGGTTGTTGTACAACATGGCTTGGTCGATGTAGGGCGACAACTCAACAAGCGACTCTTCTATACCTTCGGGGCTGTACTTCTCGCCGTCGCTCGAAATGAGGAGGCTCTTGAAGCGACCCTTAACGTAGAGGAGGCCTTCGGCAGTCATGTAACCAAGGTCGCCGGTATAGAGGTATCCATCGCGCACGGTCTCGGCAGTTGACTCGGGATTTTTCCAATATCCGGCCATTACGTTCTCGCCTTTCACCACGATCTCGCCCATCTCGCCAAGGGGCAGTTCTTTACCCTCGCTATCGCATATCTTCAACTCAATGGGTACTACCAACTTACCACTTGAACCGAAACGATACTTCTCGGGGCCGTTTGACGAAATAACGGGAGTAGCCTCAGACAAGCCATAGCCTTGGTACATGGGCATACCCACACCTACATAGAACTTTTGGAGGTCCTTGTCGAGCAATGCACCACCACCGATGAAGAAGCGCAACTCGCCACCGAAGTTCTCACGAACCTTCGAGAAGATAAGTTTGTCGAAGAGGGCTACAAGGGGTTTCAAGAAGATGCGCCAGCCCTTGGGGTCAAGGTTGCTATCGCCAAAGTATATTTGCTTAACCTTCATACCGAAGTTGAACAACTTGACAGTTGTCTCACCCTTGGCACGGATAGCACCTTCGATGTTTTTCTTGAAGGTCTTGGCCAATGCGGGCACACTGAGAATGAAGTGAGGACGTACCTCCTTGATATTCTTGGGAATGTTTTTGAGCGTATCCATCGGATTGCGACCCACTTGCACAGTAGCAACAGTAGCACCGCGCGACATCATGATGTAGAAACCAACGACGTGAGCAAAACAGTGGTCGAGGGGCAAGATGATGAGTGTGCGCCAAGTTTGGTCAATGGCTACCAAAGTGAGAGCTTGCTCTACGTTGGCAGTATAGTTGCGGTGTGTGAGCACAACACCTTTGGGGTCGGCTGTAGTACCACTTGTGTAGGTAATAGTGGCATAGTCGTCGTTTTGGATAGAGCGACCCACGGCCAAGAACTCGTCCATTGTGTGCGAAGCCAAGAACTCGTCGCCCATCTTTTGCAACTCGGCAAGCGACATTTCGCGCTCTTCATACTCTTTTACCTCATCAAATACGATAATCTTCTTTACTGCAGGAAGTTTATCTTTGATAAGGCGTATTTTCTTGAGTTGCTGACCCGACACCATGATGTATTGCACATCACCGTGAATGAGGCGGAACATGAGATCGTTGCTCTCTTCGAGCTTGATAGAGAGGGGCACATTGATAGCACCGGCATAGAACATTGCCAACTCTCCAATAATCCACATGTTGCGACCCTCGCTGAGCAATGCCATTGAGTCGCCTTTTTTCACGCCAAGGGCTTGCAAACCGGCACCAAGGCGATAGACTTGTTCCTTTACTTGTGTGTAAGTTGTAGGTTCAAAGACTTTGTCGGTCTTCTCCAACAAGAATGTGTTGTTGGGATATAGTTTTACCGACTCTTCAAAAAGATCTACTAACGTTCTTTTCATAATAACATTTATATAATCTTGTTTCTTTTTATTTCAAAGCAAGGACAAAGATAACTAAAAAAGTATGATGTTGTATCTTTTTAATTATTTGTATGCTCTTTCTTGCCGGCAATGCGGTCGATGACTACGGCTATAGCACCGTCGCCTGTAACATTGCAAGCCGTTCCAAAGCTATCCATAGCAATATAGAGGGCTATCATGAGGGCTTGCTCCATCTCGCCAAATCCCAAGAAACCCTCAAGCACACCCAGGGCTGCCATAATAGCACCTCCGGGTACTCCGGGAGCGGCTACCATTGTGATACCCAGCATACATATAAAGCCTGCATAGCTACCAAAGTCAACACCCAAGCCATTCATAATGAGCACCGCCATAGAGCATGCTACAATCTTCATTGTGCTACCCGAGAGGTGAATTGTGGCACACAAGGGAATGACAAACGTTGCGATATTGGGCGAAACGCCATTTTTGATGGCTTGTTGCAAAGTGACAGGTATAGTAGCAGCCGACGATTGTGTGCCCAACGCCGTGAAGTAGGCAGGCAACATATTGCCCAACAACTTGAAGGGATTTTTACCACCTACAATACCGGCAATAACAAATTGCAACACAAGCAACACAACGTGTAGAATGAAGATAACAACGATAATCTTGAGGAACACCGACATAACCGATGCTACCTGGCCGGTAACGGTCATATTGAGGAAGATACCAAAGATGTGCAACGGCAAGAGAGGCACAATAACCTTAGAGATAAGCATTGTGACAATATCGCGGAAGTCTTCAGAGGCTCGCTTGAGGGTGTCGCCCTTGACCGCCGACAAGCCAAGACCCACACAGAAGGCCAACAGCAACGCTGTCATAATGTTCATCAACGGGGGCATATCTACAACAAAATAGGGTTTGAGCGCCTCGTTCGACTCGGCAATCTCGGCTACGCCCTGTCCGGTAGAAATCATTGAGGGGAAAATAGGATCGCACACAAAGAAGGTGAAGAAACCCGAGAACAAGGTGAAGCCATAGGCCATAACAGCAGTGAGCAACAACATGCGACCTGCACCCTTACCCAAGTCGGCAATGGCAGGAATAATGAGGCCCACAATGATAAGAGGAATGGCAAAAGTGAGAAAATTGCCAAACAAGCCGTTGAATGTAACAAAAAGACGCGCAATCGCATCGGGCAAAAATTGCCCAAACAAGACACCCAAAGCCACAGCTATAAGCACTTGTACGAGAAGGGTAGGTTTTTTGAATTTCATCACAAAGAATTATTTATGTGACAAAAGTACGCAAAAAATATTATTAATACCTATCTTTACGCCACAAAACAAGTTATCGTGCAATGTAATAATATTATAAGCATATCGCAATGAACAAAAAAACCTCTACACAGCTATTCTCTCTATTGGGATTGGCAATACTCTTTTACTTTCTCACCATTGTTTCTACTGTTATTTTGCAAACCAAGGGTGTCGATATGTGGCGCTTGATGATGGCCTCGACCACACTGCAGAACATTGGCATCTTTATCATACCCGCTATCATCACAGCCCGCATTTTCAATCCTGGCAAGACAATGCAAGTGATGCAACTAAACCGCTTTCCCGGCTTGGCTCACATCGGATTGATGTTGCTTATATATTTTGCATCTATACCTGCCATGAACGCCATTGTAACCTGGAACGAGAGTTGGCAACTGCCCGAAGCACTATCGTGGATGACCGACATGGAAGCAACTGCACAAGATGCCACAGAGCAGATGATGGAGATAACATCGATAGGACGACTCATCACCGTGATACTCGTTGTGGGAGTTCTCACAGGTATGGGCGAGGAGTTCTTGTTCCGCGGCTCACTGCAACGCCTTCTGCTTGAACGAAAAATCAACGTTCATGTAGCTGTGTGGGTAACAGCCTTTATATTCAGCGCCATCCATTTGCAAGCCTACGGCCTTGTACCTCGCATGCTACTTGGTGCATTCTTTGGCTACATGGCTGTGTGGAGTGGTAGCTTGTGGCTACCCATATTGGCACACGCACTCAACAACAGCCTCACCACCCTCAGCTATTATTATCCCTCGTTCGAAACAGCCCCCTGGATAGGCATAGAACCCTCTACCCTATCTATCATCATTAGCTTTGTTGCCACAGCACTATTTGTGTGGGTATACTACAAGTGGGTGCGTATTAAGGAATAATCTCGTATAGATAGAAAACAAAAATTTCCACCGCGCTATGCTCTACCGGGCATAGCGCGGTATTTTTTGCTACCTAATTAAAAGATACAATCAACGGCGCTTCATCCGGGTGAGGATCACCGCATATTTTGGTACACCGTGCGTCCGGTGGATGACCCCTTCTGGACACACCACCGACCGGGCGACCGATGGAACTGCCAGTGTGACCTGCGTCAGACGAACCTCCCGCCGACGGATATTCCTACAGTGCCTATCAACGACACGAAGAACTCGCCTGCGCCGGGACTCGACAACAACCCGGGTACTGATGGACAAATCTTCAACGACCGACACCCGTATTTCCCCAAGAACTGCACGGCGTGTACGTTTGCCAATGTGGGTAAAAAGTTGATGTGTTTGGTAGGCGCCGACAAAACAAGCTGTCTTCACTGTCGTTTACCCCTATCTCAATTCGACAAAAAGTATCAAAAGCAACGTAAGTATTACGAACGCATCAAAAATAGCGATGAGTTTAGTAGCGTGGAGTTTGACGAGACTTCAGGAGGTGTATTAGCTATACATAAAAACCACAACTACGATGTTACGATTGGCAAATATGGTATTCCTCGCGGGGAGTATGAAATATACACGGCTAAATTCTTACTAAGTCGTGGGTATAGGATAATTATGCAAAACGAGCAGCAAGGTGATGGTGTTAAAGTTGCAGACCTGCTCATTGACGGCATTCGATGTGATATTAAAGCTGTTGAAGAAAGAGGCAACTATACCGTTGCCAATGCCTTCAAAAAAGCAGAAAGGCAAAGAAGCAGCACCGTTATTCTATACTTTCACGACACCGACATATTCTCGGAAGATTATATAGATGAGCAGTGGGAGAAGTTTATCAATTTAAGAGCGCGATATAGATTGCATGGAGAAACACTAATAAACACCATTGTTTGTATAACCCGAGACCAAGTTTTATACTACAAAAAAAGCGACTGATAAAACAGTCGCTGAGAGCGTTATTAAAGGCATTCGGCTATGCCTTAATGCCTAACGCACGACAAATATACAACCAACAATTGCCAACTACCAAACATTTAAGCAATTATTTTTCAACAACCCCCTAAATCTTTTTTATTATGTTTTCTTTCGACAACATCTTTCGTCTATTCAAGAAGTCGCGCTCTCCGCGCAAGATGAGCCGTTACGCCACCATCCCTCGTGGATACAAGCCGCCTATCGTCGTGAAGCCTTCCAAGCCATTGCGCCGGTTCACCATCAAATACCACACCATCATGGCCTTCTCACGCAAGGATGCTATCAAACGCCTCAAGCACAAAAAACTTATCTGACTATGTTCATCATGAAATGCCTACTCTCCATCAACTCCATGGAGAACAACGAGCCAATAATTCGCTCCATCAAGCCTTCGGCGGTGTCGCTCAAGCAGCTATATTGCGAGGGATATGCCTACCCTACTTCACTAACGAAAGCTGTATAGAGACACCGTAGTTGCTGTTGGTTACGGGATAGGCCGATGACGATACCAAGGGGGTATTGACTTGATAGTCGTAGTAGAGACCCAACGTGATGCGCTTGCTCAATATATAGTTGGCAGTAGCCTTCAACGAGAGGGTGCGTGTACCGGTAGTGGCTTGTGTATAGTTCTCATCAATACGACGTATGAGCGATATGGTGTGACGCCAAGAGAAGTCGCCATTGAGAGTGAGGTCGTTATTTACACCGGTCTGTGTACTACCTATCTTTATTATCTTGTTGAAGTTGGCAATCTTATAGCTTACACCCACGGTAATATCGGATGTATTGGCCTCAACCAACTGACCGGCCGACGAGTTGAGTGTGAGCACACGACTATCGTTATACTCGGCACGGATTGTGATATTGTTTTTCATCGTAGCATTGACACCTATAAAGGGTGCAAAACGCTCGGTGAGTGTAACCGACTGTATGTCATAGGGCGAAGAGGGAACGGGATTGCCCGTGAGCTCGTCGAGTGTAAAGCCCATATCGGTACCACCGGTATTTATCCAATTCATAAACGACGAGTATGAGCCCACGGCATAGGTACACTGATAGGCATGATTGACCGTAAAGTTCTTGAAGTGGTCTTTTATAGCAGGTATCTGCATGAGGCCGTCGTATGTAATGCGCCAGTTGGGCAATATGGCCGACATGTCGGGGAACGCCGTGAGGGCTATGTTACCGGCATTGCTACCGGTGTAGGCAGCCAGGAAGGCGGGTATCATTACATCGGGCGATGACTTGTTGATAGAACCATTGTTGCCGTCGTAGGGTCGACCTGCCAAGGGGTGTCCCGACATAAAGCCTGTAGCCGGATAGGTCGTGCCGGCATACTTCTGCTCATAGCGCGCTGCTATGATATCGCGGTTTTTCAAGAATTGGTCGAATGCGGCCGATTGATAGCCATTGTCGACCGACGAGGCACGCAACGAAGTGAGAATGGCAATATGTGTCTTGGTGTAGTTACCACCATAAATGGTAGGAGCACCCTCAAACATAAATTGCACTTGCGACGAGTTGGTCTTATTCCAGTTTCCGGTGAGCTTTATCTTCAAGCCTGCAATAGGCTCAATATCAACATCCACATTGAGTTCTTTGGTCTTGCCCGTAACGGCGGGGTTGATTTGCAACTCGTTGCGTATGAGCCAATTGTTGTCGATAGCACGTTGCACAAAACTCTCGTCGGTAAATCCGAATGCAAAGTCGAGACCCGGCGCCATGGGGCCATAGGCCATGGTCTGACCAAATCCGTCGCCTACAATGGGACGGAAAAGAGGCAGATTCATAGTACTTACCTCGCGGTAGCGAGCACTGATACTGCGGAACATCATTAAGAAACGTGCCGAATACTGCGCAGCCTCGCTCCAGAAGGTCTTTTCCTCCTCGGGTATGGTAACACGCTCCTTGATTTGTCGCTTGCCACGTGTCAAGATTTCAACATTGTTGTCGTCGACAATGCTACTCTCTATCGTGAACGACTCGCCTTTGAGGTTGGTAGCTGTTACGTTCACCTTCTTGTTGCGGAGGTTGTGACGTACTACCACGCTTGTATCTTCCTTGAGCGTAATGGTGCGCTCAAACTTGTTCTTTTGCTTGTTATCGCGACCCTTGCCACGGCTACCACCCTTGCCCGACGATGCAAAACGCTTGTTGACCTTTTCGAGATAGGGTATTTTGTTGTAGAATTGCTCAAGATTGATGCGACCATCAAAGTTCCACTGACCTTGATTGCTTATCACATTACCCATGTCTACGTCCTCGATTTGAGTACCTTTCTGCCAATTGTAGGTAGCATTGTACTTAGCCGAGAAGGTAAGGAAGTCGAGCGCGGGTATCTTATTGAAGGGTGCAGTCCACGAGGCATTGAATGTCTGGTTATAATCCCAAGGCGAGCCCAATCCCTTCACACTGCTCCACACAGAGTCTTGCCATTGTGCATATTCGTTGGGGAACAAATCGCGATTGACTGCACCTGCGGGCTCATCAATACGGGCATTGGTCATGGTCTGGAACGAGATATTGAGCGACTTGGTAAGGTTCCATTGCAATGAGAATTGGCGATCCCACAAGAAGTTTTTGCTCACTGCTACGGGCAGATCTATACCCTTCACACCCGATACGATAGAGTTGAGGTCGCGTGTTTGTTGCTCATAGTAATAACGCGATATATTGGTGCTGAGAGTGATATTGGTAGGCACATAGTTAAACTCCCACTCCTGCAGGAACTTGAGATTTTTCGATTCACCCTTGAGGCTGGCAAATGGCTTGAAGGGCTTCACATAGGGTGTGTAGGAGTATGTGATATTACCACGGTGATCGTAGGTATTCTCATAAGTAGTTGTAGGCTCCTCGTTGCTTTGTCGGTTGTATGAGTATCCCAACGAGAAGTTGGCCGGGTCGTAGGGCATGGGGTTTTCGCTCTTGATATCGACCTTCACACCGGTGATACTGAGGCTCTCGACAGTGCGACGCTCAAGTGCAAGGCTCGATATAGAGTCGCGCTCGTGCTTGGTCTCGGTAGCATCGAGGGCATCTTGCAGGCGCACATCCTCGTCTACAGGATTGTATTGAGGGGTAGTAACCTGCTCGGAGTATGAATAATAGAGAGGAGCCGACACTTGAGCCTTCTCGGGAAGGAAGCGACCCAAATCTACTTGTGTAGCGACATTGTACTGATAGTAGTCGTCCATGCGACGTTGGGTAAGGCTCTGATCTATCGATCCAAAGCCCGAGGTCTCGATGTGACCGCCTACATTGACTGTGGCAATATCCGAGATACCAAGGTTCATATTACCCTTGGCCGCCCAACCACCACTTTGGTCGAAGTCGGTGAGGCGCAACTCGTTGACCCATACTGTACCATTCTTGACGTTACCCGAATTGTTGCGTATACCTATGAGGATAGTGCGCACATTGGACAACGAAGGATTACCAACCACTGTCATGCGGTTGCGCACATTATCGGGGTCGTATATTGAGTATGGCTCGGCAAACGACACATTGGTATTGTCGGTTTTCTTGCTACGATTGCGCTGAGTCTTGAGCTCGGGCAGACGCTCCAAAGCAAAGTCAAACATATTCTCTACCGGCCACACAGCATATTGGTCGCTGGCATTATATGTGCTATAGTAGCCCTCGGGGGTGAGAGTTAGCGGTATTTCATACTCATAGTAGTTCGAACGGCTATCGCTACCAAGACGCATAAATACGGTCAAGTCGCCATCTTTCAGGTTGGTATAGTCGTCGATCAATTTCTCGGCGTGTACAAACATCTGTATGCGCTTGTAGTGGCGCAAGTCCATGCTGATGTTTTTGTATACAGCCAATGCCTCACCCGACTGCAAGTCGTTAACCTTCAACGCCAAAGCCTGCTCGTTGAGTTGAGTAGCTTGCGACTGGCTGGGGTCGACAATACGAGTGACACCGGGAGGCAACACATAGTTGACAGGGCGTTGTCCGGCATTCTCCTCAATATTGACCACACTCATATCCAAGCGACCTTGTGTGGGGGCATTGCTACGATTGTTGAGCGAATATTGGTAGGTGCGCCACTCGCCACGCACCAACTCGAAGGTGGCAAAGCGCAAGTGGGTGGTTTTCTTAAATCCGGTCATAAACATACGTATGAAACGTATAGTCTTGAAGTCGTTGATAGAACCCACTTTGTTTTCAAACTCACTCACAGGTACTTTGAATTGATACCACACGGCACGACCTTTCTGTCCGTTGCGCAATGTTACTTCGGTAGAGGTCGAGTCGGTAATAAAGTTGCGACCCACCACCAAGTCTTCGGGACGGATAGAGATGCGGTATTGGAAGTAGCGCTCATACTCGTTGAGAGTATTATCTTGGTTTATATCCTCGACATCGGGCACACTGCGCGATGATTGATAGTAGGGGTCGTCTACATCTTCGTTCGACGCCGAGTTGCCATCGACACCGTTGTAGTGCTTGTAACGCTCCAACACCGAGCGTTGCTCGTTGTCATAGTCGACACCACGATAGAAGTGATAGTTGTCGCCCGCAGGGTCATTATAGGGCGAGAATTGGTCTTGACGCAAGCGCGACTTGGCCTCGGCCGAGAGGCGATTGTCGAGATTTTGCAAGAACTTCTGATAGGTAGGGAACGAAAACTCCTCATCGTTGCTAAGGCCATCGAGACCCACATCTTGTTTCATGCGAGCACCGGCAGTATTGTCAAAGGCGTAGGTAAGCGATTGGTTGCGCGACACCTTACCCCAATTGGTCGACACTATGTGTGTAGAGTCGCTATCGATGGGCAAGCCATTCTCAAACGACTTCATACCATCTTTGAGAATATCTTCCGATATTTCACCCAAGTTGATATAGAGGTCACCACCCTCATAGTTGGGATTTTCGGGATCGAGGAAGGGATCCATCATCCAGAAACGAATGGTCTCTATATTGCCGGTCTCAAAGTCGGTATTATCCATCTTGCGCATGATACCACCCCAGCGACTCTCGGGGTTGAGCAACTTGCCATCGCTATCTATACGCTCGGCATCGAGGTTATAGGGGCCACGCTCATCGGGATAGAATGAGAGGTTGAGTGTCTGAATGGTTGTACTCTCGCCATAGCTCAACTCCTTGTTGGGGAACATCTCATGCACACTCACCTCGCGCACATAGGGATTGGATAGCTGGTCGTAGTCGTTCTTGATGTGTGAGGGTGCAAGCGACGTGTTCTTGTCGGTAAACATGCGGTCGATATAGTACCACGACATGAGCGCACGATTCTTGCCATACTCTATATCGTTGTTGAGCATCGCCTCGGGGAACATGGCAGGTGTAGAAGCTATGTTCCATGCGTAGGGCGAACGCAAGTCGATACCGGTTTGCGTCGACTCGAAATCGTCGAGATAAGACATACCCTTCTGGCTACCTTGCGGAGCTTGATGGGTAACAAGTTGTGCAAACTCGCCGGTGATAGAGAGGGTCGACGGCGCTGTAGCATTGACAGTGGGTATGAGATTGAGCCAATTGGTGAGCCAATTGAACTTGGTATTGTACGAGAGATTCAATCCCCACAGCGTGTTGTTGAGCAACTCACTACCGGTATTCACCTTGTTGGTAATAGGCATCTCGGAGAGGTGCAAGATTGTACCACCCACCTTGAAGTCCTTGCTGAAGGCATAGGTAAGGTCGAGGCCCAACATGGTCTTGCGTTGCATGTTGAACATCGATTGGTTTTCGAGCGACACATTGATAGGAGTACCGGCATCGATAATACTTTGATTGAGAATGCGCACCGTACCCATTGTGTAGTCTACGGTATAGTCGCTATTCTCTACAAGAGTCACACCACCGGCAGTAACTACTACCGAGCCTCGCGGCACATTCATCGCACCCAGGCTTATCTCCGAGCCCGACGAAGCCATATACTCACCCATGATGACAAACTTGTTGCGATCGGATACTTGTTGTGCCACGGTGAGTGTCGAGTCATACAACTCTTGGAACACATAGTGCTTGGCTATCTCCTCATTGCCTATGGCTTTTACCAAGTGGCTACCAAAGGGCTCGACAACGGGGAATATGATGCGACCATTGCTCGATTGCACAGTGTAGCCCTCTATATAATCATAGAAACCATCGGGATGGCTCTCTTGGTTGGCATCGAGACGGTCGAGGTTCATAGCTTGCAACAGGGTCTTTTCGGCAATATTACCGGCGGGAATGTAGTTGAGGAGTACGCCTGTTGTATCGCTCAAATACTTAATATCGAGTCGGAAGTGATCTTTCTTCAACTGATAGGCATTGAGCGAATATACGTTTTTCATCATCAAGTCCCAGATAGGTAAATGAGGAGAAACGGTTACACCTTTGAGCAGTTTCAGATACAAGCATTGGTCGGTAGCAGTAATGTCCGACGAGAACTCACCTACTTGATATACCTGTCCACCGTAGGTGTATTCAAAGGCTACTGCCACCATTTCGTCGGAGTTGAGCGCGACCTTGAGCGAGATATAACCCAACGAACTATTGAGGGTATACTCGTTACTACTGAGCTTGCGAGCGCTCTCGATTTTTACATAGTCTTGTCCACCCTCAAAACCATATACCGCCAACCCCTCAAGGGCCTGCGACACATTGTTTATATTACGTGTATTGGGGTATTGCGACTTGATTTCGCTGAGTAGCGTATTGGCACTGTTCGAGGGGAGCGGACTACCCGACCCTATCCAGTGGCTGTTGTATATGTGCTCGCTCTCGGCCAAGTCCATGAAACCCACAATGTTGCGAGCTTGGTCATATTTTCCTTGCTTATTGGTCACCCACACCTCTATGCGGTTGATGGTGATACCCGACTGCACATAGGGTAGTTTTGAGGCAAATTGGTCGTAATTGTCGCGGAAATAGTGAGCCAAGAAGAAGTGACGGTTTTCGTCATATTGGTCGGCATTGAACTCAAACGGTGTAGTCTGCACACCACCGCTGGTGCTCACTGTCTTGGTCTCAGATTGTTGTTGAGAGACGAGCGCCGTTGCCGTGAGCTTGCCAAACTGCATAGTAGTCTTGAAACCAAAGAGCGACGTACTACCACGTATGAGCGACGAACCGGTCGTCATCGACACGTTACCTGCCTCGATATTCTTGATAATATCGTCTTCCTCACCTTGGAATTGCAATTTGAGATTTTGCGAGTCGAAAGCAAAGGTTGCATCGGTATTGTAGTTGAGGTTGAAAGCCAATTTATTACCCACCTTGGCATTGACCGAGGCTTGTATCTTGGTATCGAAGTCAAAATAGGTTTTTGAGCGAGCTTCGAGCGAGAGTGCCGGGTTGTCTATCTTGTTGTATTTCACACCCATGTTCACATCTACACTACCTTGTGTTTTGAGTTGTACGCCACCGGGTCCAAATACTTTTTCGAGAGGTCCCAAGCTGAAGTTCATATTGAAGAAGTCGAACTTATCTTTCTCGGCAGACTCGGGATCAAAGGCATTTTTCTCACGATAATAGGCCTCCATCGACTTGCGGAAACTATAGTTGCCATACTCCTCGGCCGTGAGAGAAAAAGGTGTGGCTATCTCGGTCTCACCCACGCGCGTACGAAGAATGTAGCGATTGGTCGTTGGGTCATACTCTATTTCGGTCTTGATATTTGAGGGAGTGCGCAGGTCTACAGCACCTTCCGAGCCTATATCCTCATAGTTTTCGGGGATGGTCTTGCTCACAGGATAACGCACAGTTGTATCGGCAGCCGCCTTTGTGGTGGTTGCCTGTTGGGCATTGACAGGGAGCGACAACGTCACTATGCCAAGAAAAAGTAGAAAAAAGATATGAAATCTCTCTATTATTTTCATCTATGCGTTTGCCATGTTCAACATACGGCCTACGAGCATCAGAGCATTTTCAATGCTTGTTTTATGACCTCTTCGACCCGTATGCCGGGTGTCTCTTGAAGTAGTTTTTGCACTACTTTTTGCGAGGCTTGTGGGGCAAAACCCAACATCGAGAGAGCTGCAACAGCCTCTTCGTAAGTCTCCGATACGCGCGGCATACTACTTACTAACGGAGAACCTACCGATTTTATTTTATCTTTGAGGTCAACAATTATTCTTTGTGCAGTTTTGGCACCTATTCCTTTGACCGACTTGAGCAGCCCAACATTCTCTGTTGCAACAACTTGCTCAAGCTCCTCGGGCGACAATCCCGAGAGTATCATTCTTGCAGTATTGGGGCCTACACCCGATACTGAAATAAGCAATTGAAACAATTCGCGCTCTTTGCGACTCTTAAATCCATACAGCAGATAGGCATCCTCTCGGATGGCTTCGTGAACAAGCAGGCGCGCACGTTCACCTTGTTTCAAGCTCGAAAAGGTATTGAGCGAAATGTGAAGAAAATAGCCCACTCCTCCCGATGTCTCAATCACTGCCGATGTAGGGGTGAGCTCGACCACTTCACCACATATATATTCTATCATAATATTCTTGTTTTACATTTGGTAGAACAAAAATAATACAAAGATTTGGTAATAGCAAAGCAGCGCCAATGGAGAGCGAATAAATTAACAAATAAATTGGATGTTTCTTGCCCTTTGCTTATTTTTGTAGGCAGCAAGAGGTAAACAGCCGTGCAAAGATTTTATGACCCGCCAAGATACCTACCAACGCTCCCAATGAGTTGGCTACAAGGTCTATAACATCGCCTGTGCGTCCTACACCCATGTACGACTGCAACAGTTCCATCATAGCACCCAGGGCTATGGCTGCGACAAGCGCAACAACAAGCAACCTTGGCTTGAGCAAGTCGGCACAACGACGATAGTAGTCGAAACAGAATGTTGCTGTGAGACCGCCATACATTATAAAATGTACCACCTTGTCCGAGCCGGGAAAATCGAACAAGCGCTCTTTGTCGGGAAATGGGTCGCTTGCCAACGACAAGTAGCAAATGGCTGCCACGACCAAGAGTGTGGGCAGATAGGGAGGAATATGGCGTATGAATCGTAACATTGTGCAGGTTTTATTCTACTATCAACACCCACGGGCACGTGTTTATTGACTTTTCTTCCACAAAGGTAGAGGTTTGCCCCTTACAATACAAGATAATACAAAAAATAATGGCTATGAAATGGAACAAATGGCTGGATAAATGGACTGCCCTACCCCGCGGACAACGCAGGGCTACCATCGTACTACTCGTGGTGGCATGCATGCTGTGTATAGCGCAACTCATAGCATCGCACTACAGCCACTCAAGACCCACACCCGACGGCAACTACACATTGCTCGAAGAGGAAATCGCACTCTTCCGCTCACAACTCGACACCATTCCCGAGGAGGAACGCCGTCCGGTATACATCCGCCGCACTCATGCTCACAAAGACTCCACCTACCCCATTTTCAAGCCCAAGCAAAAGAAACGCAAGCCCCAAGTAGAAGTACAACCGACCAAGATAGAACCCGTGCCACGCATCGACGAGGAGACCAAGTGACCTATACCACATCACCCCAAAAATCGAAAAAATAGAGACCTCGGCTTTTTTATACCATTTTATCACACCTATATTCGCAGAAAAGTTGTAATTTCGCTTGTCGTAATGATATAATCAGTATGCTCACAGACAATCGCAACAGAAAACTCACCATAAATGCCGGTGGCAAGCTCATAGACTTGTCGCGCCCTCAAGTAATGGGCATTCTCAACGTTACCCCCGACTCGTTCTACGACAACAGCCGTTGCCCCGACGCATCGACTGTGGCTCAGCGTGTAGAACAACTCGTGACAGAAGGCGCCGATATGATAGATATAGGTGGCTACTCATCGCGCCCCGGATGTGACGATGTGAGCCCCGACGAGGAGAAGCGTCGACTTGCCATTGGATTTGAAGCCATACATCGCATCTGCCCCGATATGATTGTATCGGTAGACACATTCCGTGCCGAGGTGGCTCGATGGAGTGTAGAAGAGTGTGGCGCACACATTATCAACGACATATCGGGCGGCGAAATGGACGACAACATGTATGACACAGTAGCGCGCCTACAAGTGCCATACGTAATGATGCACATGCGAGGCACACCCAACACCATGATGCAGGAGCAATACTTGCAATATGAAGACGTTACTGCCGACGTACTGCAATACTTTGCCGCCAAAATCGACCGCCTCACACTCATGGGCATCAACGACATCATCTTAGACCCCGGATTTGGATTTAGCAAGACTATAGACGACAACTATCGCCTCATGCGACACGTCGACGAGTTTACCCGCCTCGGCCTCCCGCTACTCGTGGGCATATCGCGCAAGTCTATGATATACAAGCTACTCGGCACCACACCCACCGAAAGCCTCAACGGCACTACAGCCCTCAACGTATTGGCACTGATGGGAGGAGCCAACATCTTGCGCGTACACGATGTGCGACAAGCCGTAGAAGCCGTGAAGATAGTAACCGCAACCATACCTTGACACTCGATAAAGAAAACATACGACAATGATAGAATTCGGAATAAAAGACGCCATAGATATACTCATAGTAGCCACATTGCTCTACTCACTCTTCAAGATGATGAAGGAGTCGGGAGCGATAAAGATATTCAGCGGTCTCATCACATTTGTGCTTGTATGGATTGTGTTCCGCCTCATCCTCGACATGCGTCTGCTGGGTGCTATCATGGACAAGTTTATGAGCCTGGGTCTATTGGTACTTGTAGTACTATTCCAAGAAGAGATACGTCGATTTCTCATCGAACTTGGCTCACGCAACCGTTGGAAATTCCTTCTCGGCTTATTCCAAAAAGGCGAAAAAGAGCAAGCCAAGCCCTATGTAATGCCCATCGTTCATGCCTGCATGAATATGGCCAAGACCAAGACAGGAGCGCTCATCATCGTCGAACGCAACACCCCGCTCGACAAGTATGAGCTCACCGGCGAGCGCATCAACGCCGAGGTAAGCACCCGTCTTATCGAAAACATATTCTTCAAGAACAGCCCCCTACACGACGGAGCGATGATTATATCCAACAATCGCATCAACGCAGCATCGTGCATCCTGCCCGTATCGCACAATACCGACATACCCAAGTCGCTCGGTCTGCGACACCGCTCGGCACTCGGACTCAGCCAAGAGACCGACGCTATAGCCATCATCGTGAGCGAAGAGACCGGCAACATATCGGTAGCACAAAATGGCAAGTTCCAACTTGCGCTCTCGGGCAAAGACCTCGAAGACATTCTATCGCAAAACTAATCGTTCTCAAACACTGTCGGACGAGAAAAATTCACTCTTCCGATTTATTTGACATTTTTTCAGACATTCTGTACAAATATTCAAATTTCAATTTGTATATTTGTGAGAGAATATACTTCATTCACAACCTTAATTTGACATATTATGAGAATACATGGATTTTCACCCGAAGAGCTCGACAAACTTGAAGAGCGTGCAGCCACCGGCGACCGTACAGCACAACTCGACCTCGCCGATTGCCTCTTGGTAGGTCACCACTATGCCAAAAACACCGAAAGAGCATTTGAAATATACAACAACCTATATTACAATGGAGTATCAGTCTCATTCACATGCGACCACTACGACCGCGTGATGGATGGCCTTATCTATTGCTACTACAATGGTGTAGGCGTAGACCGCGACACCGACAAAGCTACCCGCCTCAGTGTCGAGAAAAACACATCGTGGAACGACCTATTTGAGAATTGATAACCAAACATATACCATAAAAAGCAACGAGACAGCATAAACTGTCGCGTTGCTTTTTATATTATTACCAATCACCACTTCATTTATTGTTTCGTTGCAGAAGTTTGCGAGCATCAGCCGAAAGGGTACATTTTACCATACCATCATCTATGTTATTTTGAGGTTTTTCGCCATTTTTTAATTTGAGACTAATAAGCGACGAATCATAGTCAACAGTAGAGGCAACAAATAAGTAGACAACATCTTCCGAATCATAAAACTCTCCAGGTAGCATAAACTCCGAGGTTGACATATTAGCTATTGAAATATTACGTGGGTAGCAAACCTCTACCGATTCACTATACAAGTTGACGCAGAACATATTTACATAGCAAGTACCAACATCTATATTTGCCACCTTAAATGAATAGGTATCATCGGCATATATTCGAGTTATAGCAGGAGACTTATCGTCTTCTTTTATTTCGCTGCGTGCATAAATGTTGTTGATTGCCTTATATATACACGCATATACGGCATCTATTTTACCCGTATCACCCTGTCCTCTTACCGATGCTCCATAACTTGTAAAGTCTCGCCGAGTTTTTTCTCCACCGGACGAAGCATTTTCCTTTAGTACATTACTTATTACAGCCATATCCCTCCCCTCGGCTTTCTTTATAATATCACGCACCGTCATCTGACCAGCGTTATCGACTGTATACACCGCACGCGTTGAAGTCTTCATAATACTCACCGAGCTATTAGGCGAAAGATTTATCTTATCAATAAGTTTCACAGTATCGCGCTTTTGCAAAGTTTTCCAGTGCTTATCACCTCGATGCATAATCTGCACATCACCTTTGAGACGAACTATGACATTGTGATTTTGCGCCAGCGAAAGCAATGGGCTGACAAAAAACAATAACACCAAGAAAAGTTTATACTTAGTCATATATCTAAAACTCTAATAAATTACTTATTTAAATATTTCTTTTCAGTTTACCGCTTTATACGTCTTGTATTTTTTCATTAAGTATTTGCCAAAATGCTCAATACCAGTACATATATCAAGTACAAAAGCAGTAGAACCTATCATAAGCAAAACAAGCGACACGTCTAGATAATAGTTATTGACATAAAGAGTGCATCCAATCTTGTAAAGCACACACATCATGAGAACTTGCACTACTCTTATCACAAAATCAACACCATTATCTATATACTTCTCAACAACAACATGAAGCAACATAAACAGATAGCAAAGTACCACCGATAAAAGGAAATTCAACCACTCAGGGAAAGAATCGATATAATTTCCTTCGAGAATAGTATCTACACAATATGCATGTATGATAGCACCCGGTATCTTATCCTCATGAGGTACCGGAAATAAATCTTTACTATTATTAATATCACCTACTATCACAACTCGACCTTCAACCTTATCTGCAATATTGGGGTTAATAGTACCTTCTTGTTTCAAAATATCACCATAGGTTATAACCTCTATAATACGTGAAGTGAAGTTGATATATTCACTCTCATTACCTCGGTCTACAAAAACATCTGTAGTCTCCTTGTCTACCAAAGATGCCAAACGCACCGAAAAACTCGGTATTCGTTCATCTTCGATGGTATAGAATGGTCGGAATGAACGTACCGCTCCCCATGTGGTATATCGTTCCATGTTGACTACAGAAAATTTTTCTTCTTCTAACCACTCTGTAAGAAATGAATTAGTCCATTCATCCTTTACAAACTCATCATTTCCCTCATCATAAGACACAATCAATGGTAGCACCAAATTGTGGCACTCATCGAAGACCGAAAGCATATAAGAATCGTCATGTGTAGGATACTGAAAGTTGATATCTACGCCTATTGCTCCTGGGTGCATCGCATTTAACACATCAATCATCCTTACAAGCTCTTCTCTACTGCAATTATCAGATGCCACAACCAACACCTTGTCACTACAATAAGAGACACCTCGATTATTGGCAACCTTAGTGTATATGTCCGACAACTGAAAATCACTCTTACCATCCACTGGAGAAAACAGCGACATGATAGAAAAGCCATTGATGGATATTGTCATGATTATCAATGACAATAAAGCCACCATCATAGGCATTATATATTTTTTCTTAATCTTCATTATAGAATCAATCTTTATCCATTCCTTCAATCGAGTAAAACAAACGGAGCCCAATAGCGAGGATTATTGCCATATTTTTGTATAACATATTGTTGGGCTTGGGTCAATGCTTGATGTTTAGTGAGGCCTTGGGTAAGTCCATTATAAAACTCCGTCATAAAACATTGAGTAACAAGGTCATCAACATTCCACATACTCATCAAAATACTATTTACACCAGCCTTCTTAAAAGCTCTTTGGAGGCCAAGAACTCCATCGTCATTTATATCGCCAAGACCGGTTTGACAAGCCGACATTACGACAAGAGAAGTATTGCCGAGCTCGAGTTTTGATATTTCCGAGGCACTTAAAATACCATCATCCACATCGTCGGGTATGTTGTGATTTCCCAAAACACTTTGGTTTGCACCGGCAAATGCTAGTCCGCATTTCTTTAATGATATTCCTTCACTTATTGCCTCTTTTTCGTTTTCAGCACTTTCATCATGCTTATAAAAACCATGAGTTGCAATATGTATTATTTCTGGCGAGTTTTTGGAGTAAATCTTAAACTGCTCTTCAATACACGATGCACCACTATGAAGTTCGGTTGTATATGAATTTCTACTCAATATGTTTTCAATTTGCTCTATCTCCTCTTGTGTACCGGGCAAATAAGACCAAAACACATCGGCACTACGTTCTTGTGTGAGACTGTAAGAGTAATACTCCATATCCTCCACAGTTAAGTTGTAATCAATTCCACCAAAAAGTACTGCACTCTTGCTTGATGACTTTTGTGTGCTACCTTTAACAATATCTCTTGTGGATGATAATCGGCGCATGTTATATTTTTCACTCATACGGCTTCCGTGCGAAATCATATACTCGATAGACATTGAATGTAGTACTCCATCTGGCACAAAATATATGGTTTTAATATCGGGCGATGTCTTCTTTGCCGCATCAATAACCTTACTCCATATCAAATCACCTATACGAGCCGAATTGTAGAGTGTATTTATTTCATTATCTCTATAAAGTTTTTCTATGGAATTATCAATGTTAATTATAACACATTCAGGTGTTTTTGATTGAGAAGTCAATATCAGAGCAAGATATGCCTTCTCATTAGTATCTGTGCGAGTTATGTGAGCAAACTCTACAGCAATCTCACCCTTCTTCAATTTCTTTTGAACATCATTCCATCTAATATTGAATATATCAAAATCGCCACCCAGATTTTTTGCCTTTGACAACAGTTCCAACTCTACATCAATATAATTGCTCTGTTCTTCTGTGCTGTTTATCCATTTATTATACAATTCTTTCAATTCCGCATCACCGCTATCATAAATAATTTTTCTAATTCGTAATGATGTTGCCAATTGAATGGACTTCGTCATAAGAAGAGAATTGTATGCATATTTCAATATTTCGGCATTATCTGTTTGCCACAAGAGCGTAACAGGTGCTTTTATAAATACTTTATATTTGTCCCAAATGTATCCATAATCATCTTCTCTGTTTTGCAAAAGCATTTTTTTCATTTCAGCAACAGCAAGTTCCCAACTTTTTATCAATACTGACGAGGCTTTATCATAATCTTTAAGATTAGAATAAAGCACAGACTGATTGTGTAGATATTCTGGATCGTTACTAAGCGACACTGCCGATTGTGAAAACTCTATGGCTTTGTCAAAATCACCTTGTTCGGCATAAATATAGGATATACTATTGCAGATATTGGCCTTAATTCGATTATCTGCATTATTATTTAACGCTGAATTTAGCAAAACAAAAGCTTCTTTTTCTTTGCCAAAAGATAACAATATATTAGCATAATTTGTCAACGCCAATATTTCTTCATCCTCACCCAAATCATATCTATCTACCATTTCATATGCTTCTCGGGCATATTTAATAGAAGCATTTTCATAATGAATTTCCGAATAGCAATTTGATAACGGAATTAATACAAAAAATACATTTTGAGAAAGGGAATGATTTAGTGCCTTAAATTTATTGTACGACTGCAAGAAATATTCAGTAGCCTTTTCATAACTTCCCATCTTAAAGTACGAACTACCTATACCTCGCAACACCTCGGCAATATTGTACTGCCGAGAGACAGATTCTCCTGGAACAGTTATAGCAAGACCTCGTTTGGCCCAAATGCTTTCGTTATTATCTCCCGAGAGCGAATGACCCGCCTCATAATCCGACAAAATTTCATGATAAAGTTTTAATGAGGCAAGATGATCGCCCGATTGCTCGTATATTGTTGCCAAATCACTACTAAATGCCAGCCACCTCGGCTTATCTACGCTTATTAAATCACAAAATTCGGCACATACTCTCGCAGCCTCCGACAGATTACCTACATCGTAGTAAAGCTTATATAATTCTTTATAGATTCGGTAATAATTATTATTCCACCGACCGCCATTTTTTTTATACTGAGCGATCCCAGTGGTATATACATCTATACTCGCATCAACATTGCCCATTTGCTTATATATACGACCCAACTGCAAACACACATAGTCCGTCTGCCATATATCATTACTCTTGAGCAACTTACGATAGTTACTTATTGCCAATCGGGTATTACCTATCTTATCATAGCAATCGGCTGCTCCCTTTATTGCTTCGAGATATTTGCGATTATCATTTCCATATTCTTTACGGTAAAGAACTGCCGCCTGCTCATAAAGAGAGCAAGCAGACTCATAGTTCTTGTGAACTAGGAGCTGCATACCCGCTTGTTGCATTAGATTGTTTGCTTGTTTTACTTTTTCCGAACTTTGTGCATAGGATGAAAACAATGGAACAAACCCCAATGCCAATATAATAATTGCTTTGACAAAAAACCTCATGTATTAAGTGTAAATAGGCAACACACAATCTTTTTAATAGTATTCATAAGTAACTAGTCGCTCATGTTCTACTCCATCTTGTGTAATTGTAACGATTCTTGTATAGTTACCATACTCATCTGGGTCAAATGTTTTAACGGTTGTTTTACTATACACCTTACCACCAACATACACTACTGAGTTATATCCTTCCGATGTTTTGTTTTCTGTAGTCATATACCATACTATCGATTCACCATCGGGAGTTAAATTGAATAATATTGAATCTTCAAAATCCCAATAGTAACACACCTCTGATGTCAAACACATAAAAGATACTTCGTCACAAGCATAACCCATCAAAGATTCGCTTATAAATTCATCACTTGAGTTCTTATAAAATTTCTGAGTAATTAACTCATCACTCCAGCTAAAGATAGTATATTCATCCTTTACACTGTTTAAACTCTTTTCTAGTTTTCCATTGGGTGTAAAATAATCAACGGTTACCCCCATATCACTTGTAGATAGAACACTTTTAATAGGGCCATTGAAATTACCGACTCTGGTAGTATAGGTAAAAACTTGAGCTGAAACTGAAATGGTGGCAAAAAACGCAACCATAAGAAGCATAAACTTTTTCATAACTTAATTAACGTTTGATAGATTTATTTTGATAATCGGTATTAGTGAAGGTTTCATTAAATACATTATTTGTTCAATGACATGTTTCTATTTCACAAATATAGAAAATTTTTCTCAAAACTAAAATTAAATACAAATAATATGGAGCGAACTTCCAATGGTTTTACTCATTGAATTAAATCTAAACCACAGCACAACTCGTATAGCAACTCTGCTCGTTCTACACTCAAAGGTCGTTTATTTAAACATTTCCATAAAAAGACTAATTCAATTCTTATAATACACCGTTCCTTTCAGTACACCGTCGGCAGTAATGAAGCCCAATGTGCGCAGGTGCCGAAGATCTTTCTTAATGGTATTGACCGACTCTTTGTGCAGGTGTGTAACAATGGCCGATAGCCCTACGGGCTGATGAGCTCCTATATAGTCGAGAATGGCGCGTTGGCGAGGGTTCAGCACAGTTTTGTGTGAGGCCGATACGGGGGGCATCAACGGAGCAAATCGCTCACTTACAAGGCGTGAAGCATTGTATAACGAAGCAACAAAATATACTATCCAATGCGCCTCGTCGGCATGCAATGCTCGGCGATAGGCCACACAATCGTGCGCCATGACTTGTGCGGGTGTCATGTGTTTAACCCATCCACACCCGGCATCGTACAACAGTGGCAACATGAGCAAGTGCATCAACTCCTCGGCTCCCTGAGAGAAAACTCGCGCATTGACAAGTCTATGTAGAAATGCAGCAACATCCACAATGGATAGAGCACAATCCTGTGGGCGATGCAGCATCAGCCACTCAACCATCTCGCTCAGCGCGACACTCACCACTGCCGGCTTGTCGGCAAGCACTCTACTACGCACAGGAGCGACACTGAGCACCCGGCGCGACGGTTTGACAGCCTCGACAGGAGTATTTTCATACAAGGCACTATAAAGCTCTACGATATACGCCTCGTCAATCGCCACATCTACCCCATGCAAAAGGTATCGTTCCAAAAAATTGTAATAACAACGAACAAAGCGTGCTTGCGATGAGTTATCATCATCATGCGACAGCATGGCATGCAGTTGCTCTTGCGTATAGCCGGCACCCGATAGCAACATTATCGCATCGAAAAGTGCAAGCACATTGTCGCCACACGAAGTCGGTGAAAACTCGCGTCGCGATATAAAGTCAATATATTGCAGTTGTCGCTCTATATCAGCCCATTGCTCCTTTGATAGCGATAATATACGTTGGCGTTTCATACACATATCTATGCACCGACAAAGTAAAGAAATAAGCATGAGATGTGCAAATCTATTATTATTAAATAAAAAAGCGCACAATAGCCCGATAGATTAATGAAAATTTTGTATCTTCGCGAGATAATTAGTTTTAAGGTAAAACCTGTAAAAAGATAAAAAATCTATGAGTAAAAAAGCATTGTTAATGATCCTCGACGGCTGGGGCATTGGAGACAACTCTCACGCCGATGTTATTGCATCTACACCCACTCCCTATTGGGACTATCTTATCGAAACATATCCCCATTCTCAATTGCAAGCAAGTGGCGAGAATGTAGGTTTGCCCGACGGACAAATGGGTAACTCGGAGGTAGGTCACCTCAACATCGGTGCCGGTCGTGTTGTATACCAAGACTTGGTAAAAATCAACAAAGCCTGCCGTGAGAACTCTATCATGGAAAATCCCGAAATCGTATCGGCCTATACATACGCTCGCGACAACAAGAAGAACATTCACTTCATGGGCTTGACATCGGACGGTGGTGTACACAGCTCACTCGACCACCTCTTCAAGTTGTGCGACATCTCGCGCGAGTATGGTATCGACAACACTTTCATCCACTGCTTTATGGATGGTCGCGACACCGACCCCAAGAGCGGTAAAGGCTTCATCGCCGCCTTGCAAGCACACTGCGACAAGAGCGCCGGCAAGATAGCTTCTATCATTGGTCGCTACTATGCTATGGACCGTGACAAACGTTGGGAACGCGTAAAAGAGGCATACGACTTGCTCGTAAACGGTATGGGCAAGAAGGCTACCGACATGGTTGCCGCTATGCAAGAGTCGTATGACGAGGGTGTAACCGACGAGTTTATCAAGCCCATCGTAAATGCTCAATTCGATGGCACTATCAAAGAGGGCGATGTAGTGATTTTCTTCAACTACCGCAACGACCGCGCCAAAGAGCTCACTGTTGTGCTCACACAACAAGATATGCCCGAGGCCGGTATGCACACCATCCCCAACTTGCAATACTACTGCATGACTCCCTACGACGCATCGTTCAAGGGTGTACACATCCTCTTCGACAAGGAGAACGTATCAAATACCCTCGGCGAGTACCTCGCAGCTCAAGGCAAGCAACAACTCCACATTGCCGAGACCGAGAAGTATGCACACGTTACATTCTTCTTCAACGGTGGTCGCGAAACTCCCTATGACAACGAAGAGCGCATTCTCGTTGCTTCGCCCAAAGTTGCCACCTACGACCTCAAGCCCGAGATGAGCGCATTTGAGGTAAAAGACCAACTCGTTGAGGCCATCAAGAGCGAGAAGTATGACTTTATCGTTGTAAACTATGCCAACGGCGACATGGTAGGTCACACAGGCATCTACCCGGCTATCGAGCAAGCTGTTAAGGCCGTAGACCAATGCGTAAACGAGACCGTAGAGGCTGCCAAAGCAGCAGGTTACGAAACCATCATCATCGCCGACCACGGTAATGCCGACAATGCCGAGAACAACGACGGCACACCCAACACCGCTCACTCACTCAACCCCGTTCCCTTTGTATACGTTACAGAGAACAAGAACGCTACCGTAAGTGATGGTATCCTTGCCGACGTTGCACCCTCAATATTGCACATCATGGGCTTGCCCATACCTGCCGAAATGACCGGTACAAACCTTATCAAAGATTAATAACAAAATGTAAAACAATATCACCATGGAACAAAAGAAAAACTATGCTCTTCCTATTGCCGTAATGTTTGCACTCTTTTTCATGATTGCATTCGTAACCAACTTTGCCGGCTCAATGGGAGTAATCGTAAAGAATCAGTTTCAAGCCTCTAACGCCTTATCGCAATTGGGCTCACTTGCCAACTTCATTGCTTATGCCTGCATGGGTATTCCTGCCGGTGTAATCTTGAAGCGCAAAGGTTACAAATTCACCTCATTGGCAGCCGTAACAGTAGGCTTCCTCGGTGTAGGTATCCAATTCCTCTCGGGTTATGTAGAGTCTTTCATGGTGTACGTATTGGGTGCTTTCGTAGCAGGCTTCTCAATGTGTATGCTCAATATCGTGGTTAACCCCATGCTCAACACCCTTGGTGGTGGTGGCGCTCGTGGTAACCAACTCTTGCAATTGGGTGGCTCTTGCAACTCAATTGGTGGTACTATCGCTCCCATTTTGTTGGGTTATCTCATTGGTGGTTCTATCGACAAGGCTACAGTAAGCAACGTTGCTCCCGCCATGATCATTGCTATGGCCATCTTTGCATTGGCATTTGTCATCATTGCCATGACAAAGATTCCCGAGCCCCACATGGAGACAGCCGAAGAGAAAGCTGCACGCTTGAGTGGCGCATTGAAAAAGGACCAACACAGCCCCCTCTCATTCCGTCACTTTGTATTGGGTGCTATCGCCATCTTCTTCTATGTAGGTATCGAGGTAGGTATCCCCAACATTGCCAACCTCTACATGTCTGACCTCTCGGGCGTAGGCCCCGCTATCGCAGGTACTGTAGTAGGTGCTTACTGGTTCTTGATGATGTGCGGTCGTCTCATCGGTGGTGCTATTGGTGCCAAAGTTACCAGCAAGGCCATGCTCACTACTGTATCGGCTCTTGGTTTGATTCTTATCTTTGCCTTGATGTACACCCCCGAGAGTATTAAGGTTACAGTTCCCTTCATCAACGCCGAGGTTCCCATGAGCATGTTGTTCATGCTTTTGTGTGGTCTTTGCACATCGGTTATGTGGGGTTCTATCTTTAACCTCGCTGCCGAGGGTCTTGGCAAATACACTCCCGCCGCATCGGGTATCTTCATGGCACTTGTATGTGGTGGTGGTATTCTCCCCTTCGTACAAGGCTTGGTAGCCGATAAGGTAGGCTTCATCGGTAGCTACTGGGTTATCATCATTGCTCTTGTTTACCTCTTGTTCTATGCCATCGCAGGCTCTAAGAATGTAAACAAAGACATTCCTACCGAATAATTTTTAGAAATAACAGCCTCTGTGAGCGACACACCGCTCACAGAGGTCTATTTGCCCACACTCTATACAAGGCAATAAATATCATCGCAACATGATACAGATAGACAACACCATCATCACACTCGACATTCTCGAAAAATATTTCTTGTGCAATCTCGACGCCTGCAAGGGCGAGTGTTGCATTGATGGCGATGCCGGAGCACCCATCACCCCCGAAGAGCAAAAGGCCATAGAAGAGGCCCTCGACGCCGTGTGGGACGATCTTAGTCCGGCAGCACAAGCCGTTATCAAAGAACAAGGCGTATCGTATGTCGACGAAGAGGCCGACCTCGTCACCTCTATTGTGGATGGCCGCGACTGCGTATTTACCTGCTACGGCGAGAATGGCATGTGCTATTGCGCCCTGGAAAAGGCATACCGCGAGGGTCGCTCGAAATTCTACAAGCCTCTATCTTGTCACCTCTATCCGGTAAGATTGCAAGAATGGTCTAACGGATATACCGCACTCAACTACCACCGCTGGAAGATATGCAAGGCGGCTGAGGTATTGGGTCGCAAAGAGGGCGTGCGCGTGTATCAATTCCTGCGTGAGCCCCTCATCCGACGCTTTGGAGAGGATTGGTATCGCACACTGTGCGAGGTTGCCGATGAGTTCTTGGCCTCACAAGAGAAATAGAGTACTAACACGCACTACTACAATGAATAATAAAACAACACTATCGGGATTATCATTTGATAAATTCATCACAACGATAGACAGTAAGACAACCGCTCTCTATGCTCTTACCAATGAGAACGGATGCGAATTGACAATCTGCAACTACGGTGCGCGCATTATATCATTGCTCGTCCCCGACCGCAATGGCAATATGGTAGATGTAGTTACCGGTCATGACTCGATGGAGACTATACTCACTACCGGCGACACCTACTTTGGTGTTATCTGCGGCAGATATGCCAATCGCATTGCTCGTGGTCGCTTTGAGTTGGACGGCATGGTATATGACCAACTTGCCATCAACAATGGCCCCAACAACTTGCACGGTGGCATAAAAGGTTTCAACGAAAGAGTATGGGATGCCGAGCAAATCGACAACCAAACCATCGTACTGCGCTACACTTCGGTCGATGGCGAAGAGGGTTTCCCCGGCAATCTCTCTGTCGTAGTGACATACCGACTCACCAACGATAACAGCGTAGAGATTACATACGAGGCTACTACCGACAAGGCTACGGTTGTAAACCTTACCAACCACGCCTTCTTTAACCTCTCGGGTGTAGGCGAAACTACAGTAGACGATCATATCCTCACTATCAACGCTTCGCACTACCTCCCCACCGACGAGACTGCCATTCCCTATGGCGATCCCGCACCCGTTGCCGGTACACCTATGGCATTCGATACACCACACGCTATTGGCGAGCGCATCAACGAGCCTTTCGAGCAACTCATCTTTGGTCACGGATACGACCATTGCTATGTGCTCGACAAAGGCGACAAAGTGTATGCTCTCTCGGCCGAGTGTGTATCGCCTCGCACAGGTATAGCTCTTGAGGTATACACCACCGAGCCCGGTATACAGCTCTATACTGCCAACTGGCTCGACGGCAAGAACATAGGCAAGCATGGCAAGTATTACAATGCACGCACATCGTTCTGCCTTGAGACACAACACTTCCCCGACTCGCCCAATAAGCCGCAATATCCCACAACGACATTGCGTCCCGGTGAGAAGTTTGAGTCACGCACAACATTCAAATTTGCTATCAAATAATTATTTTATCACATCTTTATAATACCTTATTATTATGGACATCGAACATGTAAGAAGTAGATTTATCAAACACTTCGACGGATTAACAGGTACAGTTTACGCATCACCCGGTCGTATCAACCTCATCGGCGAGCACACCGACTACAACGGTGGTTTTGTATTCCCCGGTGCTATCGACAAAGGCATGATTGCCGAGTTGCGTCCCAATGGTACAGACAAAGTAAGAGCATACTCTATCGACATGAAAGACTACGTAGAGTTTGGTCTCAACGAAGAAGATGCCCCCCGCACATCATGGGCTCGCTACATCTTTGGTGTATGTCGCGAGATGATCAAACGCGGTGTAGAGGTTAAGGGTTTCAACACTGCATTTGCAGGCGATGTACCCCTTGGCGCCGGTATGTCATCATCGGCTGCTCTTGAGAGCACATACGCCTACGCCCTCAACGACCTCTTTGGCGAAAACAAAGTAGACAAGTTTGAGTTGGCCAAGGTTGGTCAAGCTACCGAGCACAACTATTGTGGTGTAAAATGCGGTATCATGGACCAATTTGCATCGGTATTTGGCAAAGAGGGTAGCCTCATCCGCCTCGACTGCCGTTCACTCGAATATCAATACTTCCCCTTCAACCCCGAAGGTTACCGTCTTGTTTTGCTCGATTCAGTAGTAAAACACGAGCTTGCATCGAGCGCCTACAACAAACGTCGCCAAAGCTGCGAAAACGTTGTTGCCGCTATGAAACAACACCACCCCGAGGTTGAGTTCCTCCGCGATGCCAACATGGCTATGCTTGAGGAGGTGAAAGCCGAAGTAAGTGCCGAAGACTACATGCGCGCCGAGTATGTAATTGGCGAGGTACAACGCGTACTCGATGTATGCGACGCACTCGAGAAGGGCGACTACGAGACAGTAGGTGCCAAGATGTACGAGACACACCACGGCATGAGCAAGTTGTATGAGGTGAGCTGCGAAGAGCTCGACTTCCTCAACGACATCGCACGCGAATGTGGCGTAACAGGCTCACGCGTAATGGGTGGCGGTTTTGGTGGTTGTACTATCAACCTCGTAAAAGAGGAGTTGTACGACGCATTCATCGCTCGCGCCAAAGAGGCTTACAAAGAGAAATATGGCAAGTTGCCCAAGGTATATGACGTAGTCATCTCTGACGGCTCTCGCAAATTGTGTTAATACAAAAAATACAGACTATAATGAAACCTACACTCTATGTACTTGCTGCCGGTATGGGCAGCCGTTATGGCGGTCTCAAGCAATTGGATGGTCTTGGACCCAATGGCGAGACTATCATGGACTACTCTATCTTTGACGCTATCCGTGGTGGTTTTGGCAAGGTAGTTTTTGTTATCCGCAAGGATTTTGAAGCCGATTTCCGCGAGAAAGTGCTCAACAAATATGCCAACCACATTCCCGTTGAAGTTGTATTCCAATCGCTCGACAAGTTGCCCGAAGGCTTTACTTGCCCCGCCGACCGCGTGAAACCTTGGGGTACTAACCACGCAGTTCTCATGGCTAAGGACGTTATCAAAGAGCCTTTTGCAGTAATCAATGCCGACGACTTCTATGGTCGCGACAGCTTTGCCGTAATAGGCAAATGGCTCAGCGAGATGGCTGACAAGACCAACCAATACTGCATGGTGGGCTATCGCGTAGGCAACACCCTCTCTGAGAGTGGTAGCGTATCGCGTGGTGTGTGCGCTATGGACGCCAACCGCATGCTTACCGACGTTGTTGAGCGCACCAAGATCGAGCGCATCGATGGTGTAGTACAATACAAAGACGAGAACGACCAATGGGTGAGCATCGAGGACAACACTCCCGTATCAATGAATATGTGGGGCTTCACTCCCGACTATTTTGCACACTCTGAGGCCTACTTTGCCGAGTTCCTCAATGAGAACATGGGCAACCTCAAGTCTGAGTTCTACATTCCCCTCATGGTCAACAAACTCATTCAAGAAGGCACAAGCAGTGTTGAGGTACTTGATACCACATCACGCTGGTTTGGCGTTACCTATGCCGAAGACCGTCCCTCGGTTGTTGCCAAGATACAAGAGCTCGTTGATGCAGGCGAATATCCCGCTCAACTCTTTGGTTAATCTATAGAGATAGCTTACAATAGGCCGTGTCAAAGAAATTTTGGCACGGCTTTTTTTGTGCGATACCAATATTTTTTTGCTATTTTGCAACAGAATTACAGCACTATGACACCGCCCAAGCATCTATATCTCTTTGCACCCGAAAACGACATGGCGCTGGCCTTTGGTGGCCGCTACTACACCCCTACTCCTGTAGCACAAGCCATTGCACGCGATCTGTCGCTACTCCCCTTGTGGTATGCACAAGAACCACACGCACAAGTGTGGGCCTCACAAGCCGTAGAACCGGCAATGCAAGATATTCTCACGTCGTTGGGGGTCACAGCACAAGCCACATCCAAGCCTCAGCCCCACACTACCGAGTGTCACCCTTGGGGTTGGAGCGCCTATATTGTAGACAAATTGACACGCAACGGTATAGATAGTAGCACCCTCCCCTGCGAGACAGCTATCGACACGATACGCACACTATCGGGGCGTGCCACCTCACGTACCATTATACAAGAGCTCGCCAAGGAACTCTCTCTATACCCGCTCCCACCTATGCCCGAGGTACTCAGGAGCGACAACGAGGTAGAACAGTATGTCACCTCACAGGCACACACCATACTCAAAGCTCCGTGGTCGAGTAGCGGTCGCGGTGTGTGGCGCGTAAACGGCACATACGACCCCATGACAGCACGCGGTGCAAGTGGCATCATACGCAAGCAGGGCTACATCATGGGCGAGGTGTGGCAAGAAAAAATGTGCGACCTTGCCATGGAATTCTACAGTAATGGGAACGCTGTAGAGTTTGCCGGCTACTCACTCTTTACGACCGACGAGCGTGGCGCCTACCAAAGCAACCTACTTGCATCTAACAGCTCGATAGAAAATATCCTATCGCAACACATTGCACCTACTACACTACACGAGGTGTGCCGTGCATTGGAGAAGATATGTACACAACACATCGCCCCACACTACAAGGGCTACATGGGCATAGACATGATTGTATATCGCAACGCCCGGGGCGAGGCTCTACTACATCCCTGCATCGAGCTCAACCTGCGCATGAGCATGGGCATGGTAGCGCGCATCATAGCCGACCGCTACGTCACCCCCACTGCACAAGGCACCTACCACGTGCACTATGCTCCCGACCACACACAACTGCAAGCACTCAACCAGGAACTTAGCGAACTAAACCCGCTACACATAGAGCACAACAAAATAACAAGCGGATACCTCGCACTCACTCCTATCCTACCCGGCACACACTACCTGGCGTATATAAATGTAAAAGAGAAATAAAAACACGATAACGCATCGTAAAATAAAAGATTAATTTGCTACATTTGTAAAACACAACTTTTCAATATACCTAATACCATCGAGTATGAACAACAATCTCATTATTACTATAGGCCGTCAGTTTGGAAGTGGTGGTCGCGAAGTGGGCAAGATAGTAGCCGAGTTGCTTGGTATCAACTACTACGACAAGGAGTTGATTTTGGAGGCTTCAAAGGCGAGTGGCTTGTGTACCGAGTGCTTTGAAAAAGCCGACGAGAAGGCTCCCAATCGCTTTCTGAACGCCTTTTCGATGGGATGGATAAATGGTGCAAGCGGTATGCCGAGCGGTGGATGGCAAGACGATATGATATTTCAGGTACAATCGGACGTAATACGCGACATTGCCGACAAGCACTCGGCGGTAATCGTTGGACGCTGTGCCGACTATATACTGCGCGATCATCCTGGATGCGTGAGTGTATTTATTCATGCCAACGAGGCCGACTGCGCTCGTCGCATCATGGATCGCAACGATGGTATAGGACAAATAGAGGCCCGCACATTGGCTCAAAAGCGCAACAAGATACGTGCATCGTACTACAACTTCTATACCGACAAGGTGTGGGGCGATGGTGCTACATACGACCTATGTATCAACTCGTCGGCCATGAGCGCACAAGCTGTTGCCGAACTCATAGTAGATTTTGCCAAGAGAAAAACGGGTAAATAGAGTGTAAATAGGAGACACTCGTCACGCCCTACGGCGCATAACAGGACGCTCTATCAAGTACCACGAAAGGAGCGACAGCGACAGTGTCATGCCCACAACTACTGCCAAAGCCAAGTAGATATTACGCTCGGGCAGACCCCAATATACTACCAACTGTATGATGGGATAGTGAAATAGGTAGATGTCGTAGGCAATGTTGTCATACTTGCGCATCCATACAAACCAACGGCAATTATAGGCAAATCCGATAATAACAATGGCTATACACAACGGCTCGATGGCGTCGAAGCAATTGACATACTTCGAGGCAATACCCACAGCCAGGGCTATAGGGAAGAGCACGCGAATATAACGTTGGAAATAGTCGAAATAAAGCAAGATGGCAACGCCCGAATAGAAAAAGAGCAACTGTCCACCCACTTGCCGTTGCATGATGCGGTATATCAACTCGCCCGTATCGGCATACATGAACCCCATCCACACCTTATATATATATGATAGCGCGTAGATAGCTACCAAGGCCCACGCCCTGCTACTACGCATCATGAGCCATGCAACCAAGGGAATAGAGAGATAGAGCAACACCTCGACCTTCATAGTCCACAGCGAGCCATTGACCGACTCGTATACTTGCCCCTCAAAGACACCGGGTAGAGAGGGTTGCAGGAAGTTGGCAAAGGTAAGATTGGCCCCCAGATATTGCCAGAATTGCGATGAAGAGAAATAATTGCCCACCGAGAGGTTGGTTATAAAGGCACCACACACAGCACACAACAATACTATTGCTATATAGGGTGGCAGTATGCGTTGCGCTCGACGACGCAAATACTGAGCTATAGAGCGACTACGCAAGTAGCTATAAAAGACTAAAAATCCGCTGAGCATAAAGAAGCCTCCCACGGCCGTGTAACTCGATGTCGGAAAGTAATTGGTGCTACCTGTGAGCTCGGCAAAATGAGCAAACAACACAGCAAACGACAAGTAGTACCGCACAATATCGAGATTATTCTCATTGTGCAGCAAGGGCGATACTTGGGGTCGTAGCAGTTGATTGTTCATCGCGCATCTTATATATGGCAACAAAAGTACTCTTTTTTTTCGGAATTGGCCCTACTTATCGACAAGCATATTAAGAAACAAGCGACAACAACCATCTATAGGCTGCTGTCGCTTGGTAGTTCTTTTATGGGTATATATTACTTTTTCTTACCAAATGTGATGATGATACCTGTGCGCAAGTTTACTCTTGTACCATACAAAGGTATGGCCTCGGCCGAGAACTTCATGTTGGGCGTTACATAGTCGCAACCAAAGAAGATATTGGCACCATTGGGGCAGAATGTGAGCAATGCACCTATAGCCGAACCTTGTGTAGATACCGAGCCATTGATAGCTGCTTGGAACCAAGAGGCGGGACGGAAGCTGACAACAGCCATACCCTCGGCATAGGTATAAGGTGCACCAAATCGAGTAGATGACAAGATACCAAACGAAATCTTACGGTCGAGGATAGCATACTCGGCACCTACGTTAAGGGTTGTTTGCAACATGCGCATTTGATCTTGGGGTGCTTGAGGCTCCATTTGAATGAGCTCGCTCACCTCGGTCAACAACTCTTCGAGTTGCTCGTTCAAACCCTCGCCTTCGGTACCAATAGTACCAAATCCTGTGTACTCGAAGCTACCATCGGCTGTAGTGCTATTGACTTGACTCCAAGAGATAAAACCGATATCGTTTACAGCCAGCGAAACAGTGAGGTTGGGCAACGCCGCAGGTGTATACACAGCACCCAAATCTACACCCATACCATAGCCACCCAATCGCAATGCGCTTGTATTGACGCCTGTGATATTGCCATCGGCATCATAAGTCAAATTCAAGCCGCTCGACAGCGCAGCACTACCTTGCGACTCTACCATCCAACGATTTTGCGACATTTCGATACCGATGTGTTGCATCTCGATACTGCTCATGAAAGCACCTACAAGGAACTTGAGCTTGGCACCGTAAGAGAAACCTTCGAGAGCGGGCAACTTGCGAGAGTGACCCAAAGCAAGTTCAAGATAGTTGTCGGTGTAGAGACCGAGGTTGTCTATATCGTAACGAATAATACCGGTAGCGGGATCGGCTCCTTGCTTGAGGAATGCAAATATCGACGAAGGTACATTCACACCCAAGTAGGTACGCTCTTTGATGCTAAAAGTATTGAAACCGCCAAAGGCTCTAAATCCAAACGAAAGAATTGGGAGATCGAGTTCCAATTGGAGTTGGTTGTTTTGAGGGAGAGCACCCAAAAACTCGGTTGCCGATACTTGGCTCGACAAGCCCAGTACCAACTCACCATTCTTTTGGAAAACAAAATTTGACAAACCGAAGTTGGTAGAAACACCAAGGTTGAAGCCCGACAAACCAGGCAGAGCTATAAAGTTGGCCTCACCGCCAAAAGCGGGGTTGAGTTCGTGACGTTCTACCATTCCATCCAAGAAATAGCTCGAATGCAATGCTTGAGCCGAAGCCCCCATGGTGCAGCTTGCTATCAATGCTACGACCAATGATTTAATATATGATGTTTTCATATCGTATGTGTTTTTTTATTAGAGATTGATTGATAGACCATCGGGCAACGACAATGATATGTCGGTAAATTGCAAGTATTGATCGGGACGCAACTCATTGTTCTCGCCATCGGCTGTACCTTCAAGTTCAAACTGCAAGGTATAGAGCTTGTCCAACTCATTATTATTGGCAGCCTCTACTACAATACTGAATGGAGTAGTAGCATTACCATCGATAACGAGAGGTACACCGGTGATAGTGATACCTTTGAGAGCATTGCCAGAGGCATCGACAGGAACTACGTTCATCTTGATGTCAAGAGGCAATGTGTTGACAATTTTTGCCGAGAGAGCTACCGAAGCTGCATTTCCGGCTAGTGAAGCGATATCGGCGCCCAAATCGCCAAAGTCGCCCGAGAGTGACAATCGAAGATCTTCGCCAAAGACGATGGGAACACGGAGCGCATAGTCTATACCCACATTAAACTCACTATTGAGATAAAGATCAATATCGGTTTGGGGGATAGAGGGAGTAGCCTTCAGGCGCAACAAACGAGGTATCTTATACATAATTTCATTGAGATTGGGTATATATCCGGGTTTTCCGGCATACTTCTCCTCGTTAGAAATGATGATTTGCTGTGCACAATTGGCCTCAACAATAAGGGGCTCTTGTGTGCCCACCTCGCCACTACCTGTACCATCTTGGAAGATAGACTCCACAACAAAATCGGTAGAAAGAGTAGCAGGAGTAGTGTTGTCGATATTCAACTCTATAGTAAGATAGCTCAAGTCGAAGCAGTTTTGAGGACTTGTGAGCAAGTCGGGCAATCCGTTAATCTCTTGCGAGAAAGATATGGGATCGATGCTTGCTTGCACTGTTGCCGATGCCATATCGATACTGAACTGAGGAATTTTGAAACCTACATTCAAGTCTATCACAGGAGTCCAACCGGTAAGGTCGAACGACTCGTCGATGTCAATGCGACCTTCATAGTCCAAGTCGGCATAGATAGCCAACTTACCATCATCCTCGCGCATAAGAGGCTCCTTAAATTCGATACGGTCGAGGTTAAAGAGTATTTTATCATCCAATTTACCATCCACACAAGGTAATCTGTGCGATACGTGGAAATAGTTCTCGCTTACGACCTCTACACTCTCATCGACGGGCGATATGTGAAATTGCACAGGAGGATGTATATAGAAATCGATTGAAATCTCATTGATTGTCTGAGGCAAACCTTCGGCATGAAGTGAAAGCTCGACAATTGCATCTTCTCCCAATACAATTTTTGAAATACTTACCAACTCGGCGGGTACATCATAAATATCCATCTCGAAAACCTCAAGGCTACGAGGAATCTCGGCATGTATTTCACTAACATTCAATGCGACTTTCTTACCGGTAATCGGATTGATCACCTCGGGAATAGCCGTATAGTGATCAAAACTTCCACCTGTAGCAGTCTCTATGAGTGTTATAATCTGCGACATCTCGGGATTGTTCTTGATAGACTCAAAGAAGTCGAGGTGAGCCGATGCAAACTCAGGTTGCAGGGCAGGTACTTCAATACCGGGGAAGCTCAACGAAGTAGAAGCATTGCCACTATACGATATCATATAACGACCATCTTCATCTACTTTTATAAGATCATTCTCTCCTATAAAATCATTCAAGTAAAATTTATCAGTCTCTCCAACAGGAGCCGATACGCCATTCTCAAACAGTGTAATGTCGCCACCCAGCTCGCTCAGGTTATACGACTCGTCACATCCATTCAATAGAGAGGCGGTTGCTACAACACATAGGCCAAGAGCTATTTTCTTGGCATAATCCTTTTTCTTAAACATAATGCGAAATATTAGATTTGTAAATTTTTTCTTTTTTCAAAGTCCGTGTTACGTATCAGTCTCGTACAATTGCTCTCTTGTTATTTCTTATGGTAGGTTTATAAAGCTGAGATTGAAATACACATTATAATAAATATTCAATACTGCAAAGATAACATTTTTTTCATCCTTTTTATAAATATTCCTATAAAAAATGTATTTGATTAATGTTGCGCAATTTATTGCAATAACTACCGTCTATGGCAAAGAAGAGTATAAAAACTTGTATATACTTTTAAAAAAAAGCCCGCCCACAATACTAATTGACAGATAATTACCGCCGTTTTATAAATTATCACTTTTGCACTTTGTTAATAAAGATTTATTTTATATATTTGCAAACATGCAGTATCGGTATAATTCAATAAGAGAATAACGAAACTTACTGACAACTGCACCGACCCTATGAACAGTGATAAATAAATTTATATCATGAACGCTATTTTATCGATATTCATTCCTGCACTTGTGGCACTATTCTGTACCACTTGGATTTATCCGCACTTCCTCAAGTTGGCATTAACCAAGAATATTGTAGATAATCCAGATGCTCGCAAATTGCAGCGTGTGCCTGTGCCTGTAATGGGCGGACTCACCGTTGTATTTGGTATCATGGCGGGTATTATGAGTTTCAAGTATATAGGTTCGTTCTACGATATGTTTCCCATATTTACTTCTATCATTATCATTATGATAGTAGGATTTATCGACGACACTATCTCGCTATCGCCCAAGGTGCGATTTATTATAGAGATTATACTGATACTCTACATCATAGGTATATCGGGTAGAGAAATAGATAACTTCCAAGGATTGTGGGGCTTGACAACCATACCCCGATACATATCTATACCTCTCACCATCTTTGCAAGTGTGGGTATTATCAATGCAATAAATCTCATTGATGGTGTCGATGGCTACTCATCGGGCTACACAATCATATCGTGCATATTGTTGGGCTTACTATTCTATGCGATGGATAATATACGCATGGCGACACTTGCTGCTATTGTTGCATCGTCACTTATCCCCTTCTTCCTACACAACGTATTTGGCAAGTACTCAAAGATGTTTATCGGTGATGCCGGAACACTATCGCTGGGCATTATCTTCTCTATTTTTGTAATGAACATCTTGACTACAAATTCTCAAAATGCAGCCATAGACCCCAACTTGGGTCTTGTACCATTTACATTGGCTGTAATGTGTGTACCCATATTCGACACCGTAAGAGTGATGACAATGCGCATTATTCGCAAAAAATCGCCTTTCAGTGCCGACAAAACACACCTACACCACTTGTTTATTGAATTGGGCTTTTCGCACTTTGGCACAACAGTATCTATCATTAGCATGAATATTATGGTAGTATTGTGCTGGTTCATCGCCTATAAGATAGGTTTGTCTATAGACGTACAATTATACATTGTTATTGCATTGGGCATACTCATTACATTTGTATTCTACCCTGTAACACAAAGGCACATAAGAAAACAGACAAAAGTATATGAGTTCTTGCACAAGATAGGTCTCAAAACACAAGTTACCGACCGTAAAACATGGAAAAAGATACAAAAATTTGTAGACGTAACAACAAGTAAAGAGATTAAAGAAATGTATAAATAGCTCAACGCAAAAAAAAATTGACTTTTTAATGTGCAGAATAAGCATTAATTGCTTATTTTGCACATCTTTTATTAAATAACGACTAATGAAAAACATAATTATAACAAATATGCACCCATGAAAGGAATAGTTCTCGCCGGTGGCAGTGGTACGCGCTTGTATCCTATCACCAAGGGTATCTCTAAGCAATTGATGCCTATATACGACAAACCTATGGTATACTACCCTATTTCGGTGCTGATGTTGGCCGGTATCAGAGATATTTTGATTATTTCTACTCCGCACGATTTGCCAGGTTTTAAACGTCTGCTGGGCGATGGTTCGGACTATGGCGTACACTTTGAGTATGCCGAGCAGCCTTCGCCCGATGGACTTGCTCAGGCCTTTACCATAGGCGCCGACTTTATCGGTGACGATTGCGCCTGCCTTGTTCTTGGCGATAACATTTTCCATGGTGCAGGCTTCACTGCTATGCTCAAGGAGGCTGTGCGTGCTGCCGAGGAGGATAAGAAAGCTACTGTTTTTGGCTATTGGGTAAACGACCCCGAGCGTTACGGTGTAGCTGAGTTCGACAAAGAGGGCAACTGTCTTTCTATCGAGGAGAAGCCGGCCAATCCGAAGTCGAATTACGCTGTTGTGGGTCTTTACTTCTATCCCAACAAAGTGGTTGAGGTGGCTCGCAACATCAAGCCTTCGGCGCGTGGTGAATATGAGATCACAACTGTTAATCAAGAATTCCTTGCCGATGGCGAGTTGAAGGTGCAGACTCTCGGACGCGGTTTTGCATGGCTCGATACCGGTACACACGACTCTCTCTCGGAGGCTTCGACCTACATCGAGGTGCTTGAGAAACGCCAAGGCCTGAAAGTGGCTTGCTTGGAGGGTATTGCTTATCGACAAGGTTGGATTACCGAGGAGCGTATGCGTGAGTTGGCTCAACCTATGATTAAGAACCAATATGGTCAATATCTCATCAAGGTAATCGATGAGTTGAAAGAGACCGGAAGACCCAATTTAGATTGATTTATGGAAGTAATTAAGACGGCTATAGAAGGGCTTGTAATCAT
>JAFZFQ010000033.1 GCA_017555825.1 Bacteroidaceae bacterium
AGCGGTCGATACAGTTGCGCACAACTTGGTTGTAGGGCATAGGAATGCTTGTTTCCAACTCGCTGAGTCGCTTGCGGTATATAGAGTCGGGATAGTTGGCACTATGTGTTATTGTTTGGCTTTGGGGGGTATATGCGGTATAGTTGCGTATATACCAGTCGTCGAGTTCTTTCTCAAGGTTGGCAACATACTCTTCCGGTAGTCGGAAGTTGATGTCGGTAATGGTATCGCATGCCAATAAAGCATATGTTTCTTGTGCTGTAGCTGTGGTTGTTAGCGCAATGATTGTTGCGAATATCAATAATATACGTTTCATAATAGCGGCTAAAAAGTTATGGCGCATTGCATACCCAGCGCCGGTTGTTGGTAGAGCGAGGTGGGTATAAGTGCGGGTTTTACGTTCATGGCAAGGTCGCTCGATATATCAAAGTGGTATAACTCGGCGTCGACATAGGCATCGATAATGCACACCAAGTATAGGGCAACCATGCCCACTATACAGTAGTCGCGGTAGTGTCGGTAGGCGTCTTTACGGGTTTTGAGCACGTTTTTCAGCCACGACTGGTCTATCATATCTTCTGTATAATAGGGCGGGAAGAAGTTCATGTAGCTATTGGTATTGGGGTCGGTGTCGGTAACATCGAGATAGGCTTGTTGGTAGTCGGAGAACATGCGGCCATTCCATGTTGTAGCATAAATAAGGCCTGCAAAACCACCTACAACGATGGGGAGTTTCCAATACCTGCGGTTGTATATTTGACCCAATCCGGGACATAAAGCCGATAGCCACACAGCTCGCATCGCATCAGGGTCGAAGTTCGACACCTCTATCTCACGCGCCAATGTGTCGGCTGCAATAGCTGTGCTATCGATGAGCATCGATGTTGTGGCAAGAGAGTCGAGCGAAGTATTGAACGAGTGTATAATACTGTCGGTCGGTGTGTCAAGGGACTTTATCACCCGCAAACTGCTATCGGGGGTGAGTGTAGTTGCTTCTTGTGCCAGTGTGGCAAAAGAGGTAGTAAACACACATAGCAATAGTGCAACGAGGAGTCTCATTGCATCTATACAGCCGGCTATGTGGTTACTGTGTGTCATCTATTTGAGTTTGTCGAGCAGTGCTACAATTCGTTCCAACTCCTCTTCGTTTTTGAAGGGGATACCTATCTTGCCCTTGCCGTTGTCGTCGCAGGTAAACTGAATCTTGGTACCGAAGAAGTTCGACAAGTGGTTGCGTAGCAAGTTGTACTCTTTGCGTTGTGCGCTACTGCGCGCCACTTTTGTTGCGGCTTTGGCAGGAGCTTGAGCCATGTTTCGAGCCAACTCCTCAACCTTGCGCACCGACAATCCCTCGGCAACAATAGCCTTGTAAAGTTCGAGTTGTACGGTTGCATTTTCTACCGAAAGCAAAGCGCGTGCATGACCCATATCGATAAGTTTGTCGCGCAATCCGATTTGTACCTCGGCCGGTAGTTTGAGCAGTCGCAGATAGTTGGCCACGGTGGTGCGTTTCTTACCCACGCGTTCGCTCAATTGCTCTTGGGTGAGGTTGTATTGGTCTATAAGTTTCTTGAACGACAAGGCAATCTCTATGGCGTTGAGGTCTTCGCGTTGGATGTTCTCGATAAGCGCCATTTCCATCACAGCCTCATCCTCTACAGTGCGTATGTAGGCAGGAATGGTAGTGAGGCCGGCCAAGTGAGCAGCACGGTAGCGACGCTCGCCGGCAATGATTTGGTATGAGCCGTTGGCTTGTTGGCGCAACGATATGGGTTGCACAATACCTATCTCGCGAATAGATGCCGCCAGCTCTTCGAGCGTCTCGTCATCAAACTCACGACGAGGTTGGTCGGGGTTGGGTTCTATGCGCGACAGCTCTATTTCGTTGATAGAGGAAGTGCCCGAAGTTTCTATTTCGCCCATATCGATGAGGGCATCAAGACCTCGTCCCAGGGCGCTGCGTTTGTTCATTACAGCCATATCGTTATTTCTCGTTATTGCGTTTGATTAATTCTTTGGCAAGTTGCATGTGGTTGATGCTACCGCGCGATTCGCTGTCGTACATTACCACCGGCAAGCCGTGGCTGGGAGCCTCGCTGAGGCGTATGTTGCGTTGGATAACGGTGTCGAACACCATGTGTCCAAAGTGGCCTTTCAGCTCTTCGTAGATTTGATTGGCAAGTCTCAAGCGCGAGTCGTACATAGTCAATAGGAAGCCCTCTATTTCGAGGCGGGTGTTGAGTTTTGCCTTTATAATCTTGATAGTGTTCAGGAGCTTGCTGATGCCTTCGAGGGCAAAGTATTCGGCCTGAACGGGGATGATTACCGAGTCGGCAGCCGTGAGGGCGTTGACAGTAATCAAACCCAGAGAGGGCGAACAGTCGATAATGATGTAGTCATACATATCGCGCACCGGGGCAAACAGAGCCTCCATGCGACGTTCGCGTTGAGGCATATTGAGCAGTTCGAGCTCGGCGCCTACAAGATTTATATGCGAGGGTACGATGCTCATGCCCGGTACGGGGCTGTCGCACACCGACTCCTCGATGGTGCTGTGGTTTATTAAACATTCGTATATAGAGCTCTTTACCGAGCGTACATCAACACCAAGACCCGACGAAGCGTTGGCTTGAGGGTCGGCATCGACAAGCAAAACTTTCTTGTCGAGCATGGCCAATGAGGCTGCAAGATTCATCGATGTGGTAGTCTTTCCCACACCGCCTTTTTGGTTGGCTATAGCTATGATTTTACCCATATTCATCTTTTTTATCCATGCAAAGAAAAGACAAATTTGTCTACCTGCGTGCCTCTTTAGGGGTGAAACTGCTCAAATTGTTGATAAGTCACACTTTTTGTTAATAAACTCTCTTGCAAAAAACATTGCGAAGATAGTGTAAAACTCACTGATAGCGAAATTTAAGTTGTTATTTTATAATAAAATTTGATGTTTTTATACGTTGTTTTCCATTTGTATCAACCTGTTTTCAATGTAGCATGGCTATGTCTTTTGTTGAACATGGTGAAAAAAATAAGATTGCTTGTTTTATTCTCCCTTGCATAGAAGATAAGATTAAAAACTAAAGTCAAGTTGGTTTTTCTTCTCTTGTCTTTTGCTATCTTTGTGCAAAATACATAAACAATGATAACAGAAAAAATAACACGAGGTGCTCGACCTCTTATATTGATTACCAATGACGATGGTATAAATGCACGTGGCATCAAGTCGTTGGCCGAATATCTTATGCCCCTTGGCGATGTAGTGGTGGTAGCTCCCGATGGTGCTCGTTCGGGTCAGTCGGCAGCTATTACTGTCAAAGAACCCTTGCGCATGGCTATGGTAGAAAACCGAGAGGGATACAGGGCCTACAAGACTACCGGCACACCGGTCGATTGTATTAAGTTGGCTCTTAATGTGCTATTTGCCGACCGTCCCGACCTCATTGTTTCGGGTATCAATCATGGTAGCAACTCGGGTGTGAGTGTTATATATTCGGGCACGATGGGTGCTGTGTTTGAGGGTATTGTGCAAGGAGTGCCCTCGATAGGTTTCTCGTTGTGTTCTTTTGACTCGGATGCCGACTTCTCTATATGTCGCAATGTGGTGCAAGAGCTCTGCTTGCGTGCTATAGAAAAGGGTATGCCCGACAATATGGGTCTTAATGTCAATATACCGGCTGTAGAGTGCTTGGAGGGTGTGAAGGTGTGTCGTGCTGCTCGTGGCCGTTGGACTGCCGAGTACGATTCGCGTATTGACCCTATGGGTCGACCTTACTATTGGCTTACAGGATATTTCGACAATGCCGAGCCCGATGCTACCGACACCGACGAGTATGTAATGTCGCACAACTACGCATCGGTAGTTCCTGTTACGCCCGACCGTAGTTTGTCCGAAATAGACCCTCGTATAGTCGAGTGGATGGCGCTCTAACTTAAAACTGCTTAAATAACGCTGTCGCATACCGCGTTTTTGATAAAAAAGCCTTATCTTCGTTGTCTGTATGGAAGAATGGATGCAACGCACATCGCTCCTGCTGGGAGAGGAGTCTACTGCACGCCTGCGCACTGTCCGAGTATTGGTTGTGGGTGTGGGTGGTGTAGGCGCATACGCTGCCGAGATGTTGGTGCGTGCCGGTGTGGGGCGCATGACTATTATCGACAGCGATAGTGTGGCTCCCTCCAATATCAACCGACAATTGGTAGCTCTGCACTCTACTATAGGTCAAGACAAGGTCGATGTGTTGGCTACCAGGCTTGCCGATATCAACCCGCACTTGGAGTTGTCGGCTCGCAAGTGCTATCTTGATGTCGAAGGGGTAGATGATTTGTTACAAGAGGGTTATGACTTTGTGGTCGATGCCATCGATACCGTGGCTCCCAAGGTAGCATTGTTGGCTTCGTGCAAGCGCCAAGGCATTGCTGTGGTGTCGTCGATGGGCGCCGGTGCTCGTATAGACCCCTCGCAGATACGCTATGCCGATATTGCCGATACCTTCCATTGTGGTTTGGCTCGTGCTGTACGTACTCGCTTACGCAAGATGGGGGTAAGGGGCAAGTTGCCGGTGGTATTCTCTACCGAAGTTCCCCGAGCCGAAGCCGTGCAAGAGGTGACTGGCGAGCGCAACAAGCGCACAACTGTGGGTACTGTATCATACATGCCGGCTATGTTTGGTTGCTACTTGGCATCCTATGTAATAAGGAGACTGACACAACAATGATAGAGATAAAAAACATAACAAAACGTTTTGATAACCTTGAGGTGCTCAAGGGGGTAGATATCACTATTCCCGACCATGAGATCGTGTCGATTGTGGGTGCAAGTGGTGCCGGCAAGACAACTTTATTGCAGATTGTGGGTACGCTTGAGAAACCTACGTCGGGAAGTATACTTTTCGATGGCAAGCGTGTCGATAACTTACCCGACCGTGAGATGGCCGGATTTCGCAATGCCAATATAGGATTTGTCTTTCAGTTTCATCAACTCCTGCCCGAGTTCACTGCACTTGAAAATGTAATGATACCCGCAATGATAGGCGGTAGTAGCAGTCGTGCTGCCGAGAAACGAGCTTGCGAGTTGCTCAAATACTTGGGGCTTACCAATCGTCAGTCGCACAAACCGGCACAGTTGTCGGGCGGCGAGAAGCAACGAGTTGCTGTAGCGAGAGCATTGGTAAACAATCCGGCAGTAGTGCTTGCCGATGAGCCTTCGGGTAGCCTCGACACGCACAACAAGACCGAGTTGCACAACCTGTTTTTCGACTTGCGTCGCGAGTTTGGCCACACATTTGTCATTGTAACACACGACGAGACCCTTGCCAATCTCTCCGACCGCACAATCAGGTTGCAAGATGGCTTGGTTATAGCCGATAATTGTAATACAGAAAGTAAATAGAGATATGAAGAAGATAGTAAAATTTATATTTAGCATAGTGTCGATTTGTCTTGTGGGTGCTATGGTGAGTTGTCTCGATGGTGAGGAGCCACGAGTATATTATACCGACTTTGTTACCACACATACCAATCCCGACAAAACACTCTACTTCGAGCAAGTATTGCGCAATGACTTGGGTAGCAATATGCTCTATCCCAACCCCTCAATTGCCGCCGATGCAACCGAAGGAATGCGCGTAATATTGCAGTATTACGTCAACACTGTGCACCCCGACAATAGCAAGGAGGTAGAGGTTAAAGGTATATATTCGGTGCGTCACGACACGATTATCGACGCACACCCCGATACAATAGCCGCCTATCCCAACGATCCCGTTAAAATCAACTCGATATTCCGCACCGGAAATTATCTCAACCTCGACATGTCGATAGAGTATTTCAACAAAACACATTCGCTCGATCTCTTCAGCAACCCTATGCAAGCGTCGAGCGATACTATCGATGTAATATTGCGCCATGATCGCAACGACGATGTGTTTGGATATTGGGTGTCGGCCTATGCGTCGTTCTACATTCCCAATTTGGCTCAATACAAGGCTATGCGCGTGTATGCCAATACCCCCGACCTTCCCGACAACATAGAAGGTTACTTTGTAATAGGACTTAAAGATTAATAATAAAAAATAACTATATCATGGAAGAAAAAAAAGGTTTACAAATTGAACTTACCCCCGAAGTAGCCGAGGGTACTTACTCAAACTTGGCTATCATATCACACTCTTCGTCAGAGTTTGTCATCGACTTTGCTCGCACAATGCCCGGAGTGCCCAAAGCACCGGTCAAATCGCGTGTGATACTTGCCCCCGAGCATGCCAAGAGACTGTTGCTCGCCTTGCAAGATAACCTTGCCAAGTACGAGGCGCAACACGGTACCATTCTCGACCCTCGTGGCGGATTTATCCCCTTTGTAGGTCCTGGTGGTAAAGCATAAAAACCCAACCTCTCGCAACACACATCTATAGATGGCACAAGGCATAGTAGTAAAAAGTACCGGAAGCTGGTACACTGTAAAGACCGATGATGGCGCAGTCTTCGACTGCAAGGTGAAAGGCAAGTTTCGTCTGCGAGGCATTCGCAGCACCAACCCTGTGGCCGTAGGCGATCGCGTGCATATTGCGGTGGCCGACGACGGCTCGGCCTTTATCACCGAGGTAGAGGAGCGTCGCAATTATATTGTGCGTCGAGCATCAAACCTCTCGAAAGAGAGTCATATCATTGCTGCCAATCTCGATGCGGCAGTATTGGTCGTGACAGTAGAGCACCCCCGCACCAATCTGGTCTTTATAGACCGCTTCTTGGCTACTGCCGAGGCCTATGCCGTGCCAGCCTATGTGGTGATAAACAAGTGTGATATATACACCGATGAGGAGATGGAGTATGCCCAAGGTGTGCAACATCTTTATAGCACTATAGGCTATCCTACTCGACTCATTTCGGCCTCTACGGGCGAGGGTGTTGAGTGGCTGGCCAATGAGATAAAAGACAAGCTCACACTCTTTTCGGGCAATTCGGGTGTGGGTAAGTCGTCGCTCATCAACCGCCTTGTGCCCGGGCTCAACCTCAAGACAGGCGCTCTCTCGTCACAGCACGACACGGGTATGCACACCACAACATTCTCACAGATGTTTGAGTTGCCCCAAGGTGGATATATCATAGATACGCCGGGTATAAAAGGTTTTGGTACGATAGACTTTGAGCCGGCTACTGTTGCACATTATTTCCCCGAAATTTTTGCCGCTTCGCACAACTGTCGATTTAGTAACTGCACACACCGCAACGAGCCCGGCTGTGCGGTGCTCGAAGCACTTGAAAAACACTATATCAGCGAGTCGCGATATGCTTCATATTTGAGCATTATAGACGATAGCTCCGATGGAAAATACCGCGTATAACCTCGTGTATATGTGGTATAAATAAAGAAAATATCAACCTTAAGACCTTTCCGGTATGTTTGACGGAATATTTACCCTGCCAATTGAGAATCCGGTGCTCATATTTTTCATCGTACTCTCTATTATACTGTTGGCCCCTATTTTGCTCAATCGTTTTCGTATACCTCATATTATAGGTCTCATCATTGCCGGCATTATTATTGGCCCGCATGGTTTCAATATCTTGGAGCGTGATAGCAGTTTCGAGATTTTTGGTCAGGTTGGTATTCTCTACTTGATGTTTCTGGCAGGTATAGAGATGGATATATTCTCTCTTATACGCAACCGCAAGCCTGGTACGATATTTGGATTGCTCACCTTTGGTGTGCCTATGGTGTTGGGTACTGTAGCGAGCCATTATCTGTTGCATCTCGACTGGCTCACATCTATGTTGTTATCGAGCATGTTTGCCTCGCACACACTCATTTCCTATCCTATTGTGAGTCGTTATGGTATCAACCGCTATGCACCTGTGACGGTAGCTGTAGCGGGTACGATTTTTGCCATATTGGGCTCTCTTATAGTCTTTGCGATAGTCACCGGATCACTATCGGGCGATACGAGTGTGGCCTATTGGGTGCAGTTTGTTATCAAAGTGATAGCATACGGTCTCTTTATCATATTTGTCTATCCACATCTTATTCGTTGGTTTTTCAAGACCTATAGCGACAATGTCATGCAGTTTATCTTTGTGCTGGCATTGGTCTTTCTCTCGTCATTTATTGCCGAGTCGATAGGTTTGCTCTCTATTATTGGTGCTTTCTTTGCCGGCATCATACTCAACCGCTACATCCCGTCGGTGTCGCCGTTGATGAATCGACTGGAGTTTGTGGGTAATGCGCTTTTTATACCCTACTTCCTTATAGGTGTGGGTATGATGATAGACTTGGGTATAATCATCGAGCATCCCGAGGTGCTGTTGGTGGCTGTTATTATGTGTTGTATAGCCCTCAGCTCCAAGTGGATTGCCGCATGGCTCATACAGCTTATTTTCCACTATACACCCACCGATCGTCGCCTCATTGTGGGCATTACCACAGCCAAGGCGGCGGTATCGTTGGCAGCGGTTATTGTGGGTCGAGAATTGGGTGTATTTGACAATGCTATTCTCAACGGTACGATTATCATGATATTGGTTACATGCACAGTAAGTTCTATTCTCACCGAGCTTGCTGCAAGCAAAATTGTGGTGCAACTACAAGACAAAGAAGAGCCCGATGTGACCGATGCTGCAGCCAATGACGAGCGCATACTTATACCTGTTGCCAATCCCGCTACTGTAGACCGCCTTGTCAACATGGCCTTGTTGATGAAAAATCCCAAGAAAAAGTCGCCTATCTATGCCTTGTATGTCAATGATGACTCGAAGGCAAGCAACCAATATGCATCCAAGCGCATTCTCGAGCAGGCTTCTAAGGCTGCATCGGCTGTTGATGCGCAGTTGGTTCCCATATCGCGATACGACCTCAATATTGCAAGTGGTATATTGAATACTGTAAAGGAGAATAACATAAGCGAGGTTGTACTTGGATTGCACCACAAGGCCAATATTGTCGACTCTTTCTTTGGTACAAAGATTGAGAATATGTTGCGTGGTACGCACAAGATGATATGGATTACCAAGTGCTCGACTCCCCCCGACACAACATCGCGCATAATAGTATCGGTGCCTCCTATGGCCGAGTATGAGACGGGATTTGTAACCTGGATAGACCGCCTTGCCAATATCTCGCAACAGGTGGGTTGTCGCATCTTTTTCTATGCCTATGAGTCTACAGTGCCCCATATTCGAGCGCTACTCAACAGTCGCCCCAATAAGGTGCGCCATGAGTATAAGATTGTTGAGTCGTGGGATGATATGTTGTCGTTGTCCAATGTGGTAAACGAAGACGATCTCTTTGTTGTTGTTTCGGCACGTCGGGCATCGGTATCGTTCAACACCGATTATGAAAAGCTACCTGCTTTCTTGTCGCAGTACTTCTCCGACAACAATCTCATCGTGCTCTATCCCGAGCAGTTTGGCAAGGCCAATCCTACAATCACCACTTTCCACGACCCCTTGGCACAATCGGCCGAGTCGAGTTCGCATGGTTTGTTGGGCATGCGCGATGCGATGGAAATACTCAATCGCTGGAAGCGTAAGTTACTCGATAGAGTGAAAAACTCTTGATACAACACGATACAAAACAAACGCCATCGACTCACAATGCAGTGATATCGATGGCGTCGTTTAATTATAGCGGTGAGAGTTAGTTGTACTTTCCGTCAAACTTTACTCTGGCATCGTTTACAAATTGTCGTATACGTTTCTCGTTCTCGCGCGGACATATCAGCAATACGTTATCGGCCTCGGCAACAAGGTAGTCATTGAGTCCGTCTATTACCACAAGTTTGTCGCCTTTTACAGCCACAAGGTTGTTGTTGCTGTCATACATCATTGTCTTGCAGCGCTGGGTAACATTGCCCGCCTCGGTTTTGGGCGATATCTCGTATAGTCCACCCCAAGTACCCAAGTCGCTCCAGCCCAAGTCGGCACATATAACACATGCGTTGGATGTGTGCTCCATGATACCAAAGTCGATAGATATAATGGGGCATTGTTCATATACCTTGTCTACAACCTCTTTTTCTTGTGGTGTGAGCATGCTATCCGACACCTTTTCAAAAAGTGCTGCTATATCGGGGAGGTGTTTTTCAAGAGCCTCTATAATGGTATTTACGTTCCACAAGAACATGCCCGAGTTCCACAAGAACTCGCCACTATCTACCAGCACGCACGCCATGTCATAATCGGGTTTTTCAACAAAAGTCTTTACATCGCAAATACCGTCGGTACAAGTATCGCTCACTTGTATATAGCCATAGCCTGTTTCGGGGCGTTGTGGTGGTATACCTATGGTGAGCAGGCGATTGTTGTGCTCTACAAATTGGAATCCGCGTTCTATGGTTTGAGCAAACTTATCGGCGTGGAAAATTATGTGGTCGCAAGGTGCTACCAATAGTTGAGCCTCGGGGTTGAGTTTGCGTATGTGATATGCTGCCCAAGCAATACAAGGAGCTGTATTGCGACGTTGCGACTCAAGCAGGATGTTTTCGTGAGCCACTTCGGGCAGTTGTTGATAGGTTATATCGGCATACTCTTCGTTTGTAATGATATATATATTCTCGGTAGGAATGATATTGGATATGCGGTCGTAGGTCATTTGCAACAAGGTACGACCCATACCGAAAAAGTCGAGAAATTGCTTGGGACACGACATGCGGCTGAATGGCCAAAAACGGCTGCCTACGCCTCCACTCATTATGATACAATAACGGTTTTTCATGATATAAAGCTGTGTTTTTCTTGGACTGCTAAGGTACTAATTTTTTTGCCATCTATCGCCATATTATTCCTTTTTTATACCATTTTACGATTTTATAAGTTTGTTCTTGACATTGTTCTCAATCACACAGGTAACTTTGGCGAGGATAATCTGTGCATGAGGGTACAAATGTTATTAGTGACCTCGCGCGAGGTTTCTATATTGTAGAGCATGTAAATATCTTTGTATCAATATGACAACCTCGAATTTATTCGGGGTTGTTTTTTTTATATCTTATCGCTACCTTTGTGAGGTATTACTATGCAAAAGATAATTATATGGCAAAACGTGAATATGTAGAGGCCAACAAGGCTTGGTTGCAGGCCAAGGCTCAAGAAGAGGGTGTAAAGGCGTTGCCTATGGGCATATACTATAAAGTGTTGGCAAAGGGCAATGCTGCCGGTCCCACACCCTCGCGCCGTAGCATTGTTGTAGCTCACTATACCGGTCGCACTATCAATGGCAAGAAGTTCGACAGCAGTCGTGGTGGTGCTCCCCTGGCATGTCGATTGAGTGAACTTATACAAGGCTGGATTATTGCACTGCAACAGATGCACATTGGCGACAAGTGGGAACTTTATATCCCTGCCGAAATGGGTTATGGCAAGAGTTCTGTTCCCGGCATTCCCGGTGGTTCTACTCTCATTTTTGAGATAGAGCTCTTGGGTATTGCTTGAGGTTGTACTTCTTAACAATGCGTGATTATAAAAAAGAATAGAGATGAAACGCAATATATTGCTATGTCTGGCCACGCTCATGTTGCTCGTTGCTTGCGGTGAGCAGAAAGATGTTTTTGTTATCAAGGGCGAGATAAACAACCTGGGTGGACGTCCTTTGTTGGCTGTATATGAAACCGAAATAGGTGTTGCCATCGATACCCTTATACCCTTCGATGGCAAGATCGAGATGGTGGGCTCATCGGCCGAGATTGTTCCTGTGCAACTCTATGAGATGGGTTGGCAACCTTTCATGTGTCTATACCTTCGTAATGGCGAGCGTGTAGAGTTGAAGGGCGATGCCAAGAATTTATATGAAATGGAGTTGAAGGGAAATTCTCTCAATCGCAATTTGTGGAAGTTTATTTCTACCCACAGTGAGATATTTTATGATGCATACGAGGCCGGAGTACAGAGTGAGTTTCGCTCCTCATTAAGCGCTATGTATAAAATCAAGAAAGCCCGACTCGACTCGTTGATAATAAGTTATGTAGACGCTCATCAGGGCGATGTGGTGAGTAGCATACTCATTGGCGATTATCTGTTGACATACGACAACTATGAGCTGTGCGACTCATTGTGGCAAGGGCTTCAAGAGAAGGCTCGTTTGCCCTATATTGCTCGTACAATGCAGCACCTACACCGAGAACTATCTTTTGAAAAAGAGAATAGCAAGTTGCCCTATATGCGCATGCTCAACGAGAGCGACTCGATATGTTATGTCTCTACCCGCAAGAGTAGGGCAACGCTTGTGTGCATGTGGCAAGCCTCCGATAAGCAAGCCGATGTAATGCACAAGGTGTTGCAGCACTATGCTCGACGATATACCCCACAGCAGTTGCAGGTTGTTACTATTTCGTTTGACAATGACACTGCATGTTGGCACAGTGTGGTAGATAGCGACACATCGCGTGTCGTAAATATGTGGAGCGATGGGTTGTATACATCCGATATGTTTACCAAGTATCATCTCTCGCGATTGCCCGTGTATATGCTGGGCGACTCGGTGGGTAATATATTGGTGCGCACACCCCACTTGCCCGACAAGGACTTGGATGCTCAGCTCGACTCGTTGGTGAGCATAGATAAATACGCGATAGAAACACCTATATTCAAACTATAATACACCCCACGCAATGCTTGTCAAAGTTTTTGGTGCAGCCATGCAAGGCATAGATGCCTTGTTGGTGACAATAGAGGTAAACTGTTCAAAGGGTATTCGTTTCCTGATGGTGGGACTGCCCGACGCTGCGGTAAAGGAGAGTCACGAGCGCATACAATCGGCTTTGACACACAACAACTACAAGTTTCCGCGTCGACAGATTATTGTCAACATGTCGCCTGCCGATATTCGCAAGGAGGGTGCTGCCTACGACCTCCCCTTGGCTATAGGCCTCTTGGCTGCCGACGAACAGATTGCTGCCGACAAGCTATCCTCATATATGCTCATGGGTGAGCTCTCGCTCGACGGCACAATATTGCCCATCAAAGGTGCGTTGCCCATTGCTATCAAGGCGCGCGAAATGGGCTTCAAAGGTCTTATTGTACCTCATGAAAATGTACGCGAGGCCGCTGTTGTAAATAATCTTGAGGTGTATGGTGTGAAGCATGTCACTGAGGTTATAGAGTTTTTCGACGGTAAGCGAGAGCTTGAGCCTACAGTGTTTGATACCCGTGCCGAGTTCTATGCAAGCGTCGATAAATGCGATATGGACTTTTGCGACGTCAAAGGTCAAGAGAATGTAAAGCGAGCCTTTGAAGTAGCGGCTGCCGGTGGTCACAATATTATCTTGATAGGCCCTCCCGGTGCCGGAAAGTCGATGATGGCCAAGCGCCTCCCCTCTATATTGCCCCCACTCACCTTGCAAGAGGCACTTGAGACTACCAAGATACACAGTGTTGCCGGAAATATGCGTGGCGGACAGTCTCTGCTCTCGCAACGCCCCTTCCGTGCGCCACATCACACCATATCGAGTGTGGCTTTGGTGGGAGGTGGTACCTATCCTCAACCCGGAGAGATAAGTTTGGCGCACAATGGTGTGCTCTTTCTCGACGAGCTGCCCGAGTTCAGTAGACAAGTGCTCGAAGTGATGCGACAGCCTCTCGAAGACCGCAAAATAACCGTTTCGCGAGCCAAGTATACGATAGAATACCCGGCCGGAGTGATGCTTGTGGCTTCGATGAATCCATGCCCGTGTGGCTATTACAATCATCCCACCCGCGAGTGTATATGTGCACCTGGAGCCGTACAACGCTATCTCAACAAAATATCGGGCCCATTGCTCGATCGTATCGATATACAGGTAGAGATAGTACCTGTACCGTTTGAGAAAATATCATCGACACAACCTACCGAGCCGAGTAGTGCCATACGTGAGCGTGTGATGCGTGCTCGCGAGTTACAGGCTATACGATTTGCCAATGAGCCGGGTGTATACTGTAATGCACAGATGAATACCCGCATGCTCAATCGCTATGCAGTGCCCGACAAGCAAGGCTTGCAACGCCTCAAGATGGCAATGGAGCGATTTAACCTCTCGGCACGTGCCTACGACCGCATATTGAAAGTAGCACGTACCATTGCCGACCTGGATGCAAGTGACGAAATAACCGTTGAACACATAAGCGAGGCCATCAATTACCGCAACCTCGACCGTGCCGGTTGGGCTGGATGAAAAAATAGCATAATATCTGCCGTGCAGATGAAGCTGTTTTTACAAAAAATATCTACATTTGCATGCTTTTATAACATACCGTGAAAAATAAAAACCCTCTGAGGGTTGTTGTAAATAATAAAATGCCTAAGAAACCAGAACTTATTGTCATGCTCACCTGGCATGACTATACTGTGGAAAATGCACAACAAGTCTTTGACGAATGTAAAGACTCGATGGCTCGCTGTTGGGGTATGAAGGAACATGCCCTTCCTGTAGAACAGATGAAAGAGCTATATGCCCACATGAAGGCTTGTGGCAAAACAACCTTTCTTGAAGTTGTAGCCTATACCGAGGAGGAGGGTCTTGAAGGTGCCCGACTTGCTGCCGAGTGCGGTTGCGACATTCTTATGGGTACCAAATATGCCGACTCTATCAATCAATATTGTCGAGAACATGGTCTGAAATATATGCCATTTGTAGGCGAAATACTCAATCGCCCATCGGTGCTGAAGGGTGGCATCGAAGAGCTTGTGCGCGAGGCTAAGGAGTGTATTGCTCACGGTGTGTATGGTATCAACCTGCTTGGCTATCGCTATGTGGGCGATATCGAAGCACTCTATCAGGCCTTTATGCAAGAGATAGAGGCTCCTGTGTGCCTGGCAGGCAGTATCAATAGTTATAGTCGCCTTGACGAGATAAAGAGACTTGCACCCTCGTTGTTTACCATAGGCAGTGCGTTTTTTGAGCACAAATTCGGAGAAAATATCTCGGAGCAAATCGACAATGTGTGTCGATACATGCAAGCGTAATCTATCAACTTTTTTGCTTTAATATTTCGCAATTAGGGGCAAAATAGCTACTTTTGTATGATATATTTATACCCCGTAGTTGCGAGGCTAATCATTTGTAAATAAGACAATAAAAAGAATATGACAAAGAAAGTTGTAGAGACTCCGCTCATGAAGCAATACTTCGAGATGAAAACCAAGCATCCCGATGCCATCTTGCTATTTAGAGTAGGCGACTTCTACGAAACTTTCTGCGACGATGCCATTGCCTCGTCCGAGATATTGGGTATAACACTCACTCGTCGTGCCAACGGCTCAGCTCAATCGATCGAGTTGGCCGGTTTTCCTCATCATGCGTTAGATACCTATTTGCCCAAGTTGGTGCGTGCCGGCAAGCGTGTAGCCATTTGCGAGCAACTCGAAGATCCTAAGCTCACCAAGAAGTTGGTAAAACGTGGTATTACCGAGTTGGTAACACCGGGTGTATCTATCAACGACAATATACTCAACCACCGCGAAAACAACTTCTTGGCAAGCGTATACATAGGTAAGGGTATCTATGGCGTGGCATTTCTCGATATATCTACCGGCGAATATATGGCTGCCGAGGGCTCTCCCGACTATATCGAGAAGCTACTCAACAATTTTGCACCCAAAGAGGTGTTGCTCGAACGCAATAAACGCAAGGCCTTTGATGAGCGCTTCGGCTCGCGTTTCTTTACCTATGAGATGGAAGATTGGGTATATACCGAGGATGCCGCTACCGATAAGTTGTTGCACCACTTTGGTACACGCAATCTCAAAGGTTTTGGTCTGCACAACCAGCCCGGGGCTATTATAGCAGCCGGTGCAATTTTGTATTATCTTGATATTACCCAACATACTCACATCGACCATATTACCTCGCTATCGCGCATAGAGGAGGAGAAATATGTGCGATTGGACAAATTTACCATCCACAGCCTTGAGCTCGTCGATACGATGAACGAGGGTGGTAAAAGCCTCTTGGATGTTATAGATCGCACAATAAGTCCTATGGGTGCGCGCATGTTGCGCCGATGGGTTATATTCCCGTTGAAAGATGTTGCTCCTATCAACGAGCGTCTCGATGCTGTGGAGTGTTTCTTCCGTCATCCGGAGATAGAGGAGGCTATACGCCCCCAATTGGAGCTTATTGGCGACATGGAGCGCATCATATCGAAGGTGGCGGTAGGTCGCATTACACCCCGAGAAATGGTGCAGTTGAGGGTGGCATTGTCGGCCATTGCGCCTATCAAGGAGCTTTGTTCGTCGATTACCGATGCTGCTGTATTGCGTCAGATAGGCGACTTGCTCAATCCCTGTACATTGATATGTGAGCGTATAGCTCGCGAAATCAATCCCGATGCTCCGGCTTTGCTCAACAAAGGTAGCATCATCAACCGCGGTGTAAATGAAGAGCTCGACTCGTTGCGCGATATAGCCTATTCGGGCAAGGATTACCTCTTGCGCCTACAACAGCAAGAGGCCGAGCGTACAGGTATTCCCAGCCTTAAGATAAGTTATAACAACGTCTTTGGCTACTACATAGAGGTGCGTAATACGCACAAAGATAAAGTGCCTGCCGAGTGGATACGCAAGCAGACTCTTGTTAGCGCCGAGCGTTACATAACACAAGAACTCAAGGAGTATGAAGAGAAAATATTGGGCGCCGAGGAGCGTATTTTGGCACTCGAAACACGTATCTTCAACGACTTGGTATTGTCGCTGGGTGAGCATATTGCGGCTATACAGCTCAATGCCAATCTGATAGCTCGTCTCGACTGTCTCTTGTCGTTTGTTACTGTTGCTCGCGAAAACCGCTATATACGCCCTGAGGTCAACGATTCGCTCGATATTGAGATTACCGAGGGTCGTCACCCTGTTATCGAGAAGCAATTGCCTATAGGCGAGAGTTATATATCTAACTCGGTGTCGCTGGGCAACAACTCGCAACAGATTATTATGATTACCGGTCCCAATATGGCTGGTAAGTCGGCTCTTTTGCGACAAACAGCCCTCATTGTGCTCATGGCCCAGATAGGCTGTTTTGTACCGGCCGAGGCGGCTCGTATAGGTATTGTAGATAAGATATTTACCCGCGTGGGTGCATCGGACAATATATCGGTGGGCGAGAGTACGTTTATGGTAGAGATGAACGAGGCTGCCAATATTCTCAACAACCTCTCGGAGCGCAGTCTCATCTTGTTTGATGAGTTGGGTCGCGGTACAAGCACTTACGATGGTATATCTATAGCATGGGCTATTGTAGAGCATATACACGAGCATCCCAAGGCACAGGCCAAGACGCTATTTGCCACACACTATCATGAGCTGAATGAAATGGAGCGCTCCTACAAGCGCATAGCCAACTATAATGTGTCGGTGCATGAGGCCGATGGCAAGGTGATTTTCTTGCGTAAGTTGGTGCGAGGTGGTAGTGAGCATAGTTTTGGTATTCATGTGGCTCGATTGGCCGGTATGCCTCAAAGTATTGTGAAGCGTGCCGAGCAGATACTCAAACAACTTGAGAGCGAAAATCGACAAAATGGTATATCAAAAAAGCCTACCAATGAGTTGGCCTCAACACGTGGTGGTATGCAACTGAGTTTCTTCCAGCTTGATGATCCCGTTCTCTCGCAGATACGCGACGAGATACTGCGCACCGATATCAATACTCTTACCCCTGTCGAGGCGCTAAATAAGCTCAACGATATCAAAAAAATAATTACCGGCAAGGGATAGAGCCCAGGCCGGTAATCATTTAGTATCTGTATCGCATCGTCCTACTTGCGACGATTGCGTGACTTGGGTTTTCCCACAAATATTTCGTAGTTGAAACCCTCGTTGTTGTCGGGAGTGTTTTTCTCTTGACGACGGTCGCGACGTGCCGGGCGCTCCTCTTTCTGGAAGCGACCTTCACCACGGCGACCACGTCCACGGTCGTTACGAGGCATCTCTTCGTTGCGTGCAGGGCGATTGTTGCGACGCTCCTTCATGGGGCGATCATTGCCTTTGTCGTTGCGCTCTCTACCCTCTTTGCCTTTACCACGCTTGCCTTCGCCACCATATTTCTTGTTGGGGTCGGCTATCTCGGCATAGATGCGATTGCCATAGAAATCGGCATGTTTGAGGGCTGCTACAACGCGACGGGCAAATTTCTCTTCAACATCTATAAGCGAATAGCCTGTAAAGAGGTCTATACGACCGATATTGATGCGACCCGGCACGTGCTCGTTGATGAGGTCGAGTATGTTGTAAGGGGTGCAACCTGTAGCCTTGCCTTGGTTGATGTATATGCGTGCAAATCCGGGCTCGGCATGGCAAGAACCTTTCTCGCGATGGTCGTCTTTACCTTTCGCCTTGCGCTCGCGGGGTTTCTCGTCGGGCAAGTCGATATCGGGAGCATCACGATAATACTCCAACAAGCGATTGAATTCGAGCGATATGAAGCGACGTATCAAGTCTTGGTCGTCAAGCCACGATAGTCGGCGGAAGATGGGGGGCAACAAAGGCTCTATCTCGGTCTCATTAACCTCAACCTTCTCAATGCGGTCGACAAGGTTGAAGAGTTGTTTTTCGCATATTTGCTTGCCCGAGGGGATGTGCTCGCGTTCGAAAGTCTTGCCTATAATCTTTTCGATGGCACGTATCTTGCCCTTCTCGCGGCTGTGTACAATGGCTACCGATACACCCGACTTGCCGGCACGACCGGTACGACCGCTACGGTGGGTATAAGTCTCTATATCGTCGGGCAATCCGTAGTTGATAACGTGTGTGAGGTCGGTCACGTCAAGACCGCGAGCAGCCACATCGGTAGCTACAAGAAGTTGAATGTTGCGTACGCGGAACTTTTGCATGACCAAGTCGCGTTGCATCTGCGAGAGGTCGCCATGCAACGACTCGGCGTTGTAACCATCCGAAATGAGGGCGTCGGCAATCTCTTGAGTCTCGCGACGGGTGCGACAGAAAATGATGCCGTATATATCGGGACAATAGTCGGCAATGCGTTTTAGAGCCAAATACTTGTCGTTGGCTTTTACCATATAATATACGTGGCGCACGTTCTCGGCACCTTCGTTACGGCTGCCCACAACTATCTCCTTGGCGTTGTTCATATATTTGCGAGCTATTTGCTCTATACCCGATGGCATAGTGGCCGAGAAGAGTAGCATCTTGCGATTTTCGGGAACAAAGGCAAGTATCTCATTGATGCTGTCGAGGAAGCCCATGTTGAGCATCTCGTCGGCCTCGTCCATGATGACGGTAGTAGTGTTGCTCAACGATATGCAACCACGGTTGATGAGGTCGAGCAGACGGCCGGGTGTGGCTACAACCACATGGCTACCCTTGCGCAGGGCTCGTATTTGTACCTCGATATTGGCGCCACCATATACGGGTGTGATGTGCAGGTTGGGTATATACTTGGCATAGTCGGCCAGGTCGCCGGCAATCTGTAAGCAGAGCTCGCGAGTGGGAGCCATGATGAGGGCTTGCGGGTATACCTTGTTGATGTCGATACGTTGTAATAGAGGCAAACCAAAAGCTGCGGTCTTTCCGGTACCGGTTTGTGCCAATGCTATGAGGTCGGTCTCTTCTCCCAATAAGAGAGGTATTACTTGTTCTTGTACGGGCATAGGCGACTCGTAACCCATTTCGGCGATGGCTTGTAAAATGGAGGGCGCTATACCCAATTCTTCAAATGTCTTCATTGATAGTTGTGTGATATATAAAAAATGCACCCGCTGTGGCTGCGGGTGCAAAGGTAGTAAAAAAAGGTGTTATAATCTCTTTCTTGAGCCAAATTGCGCATTATGAGCACTTTTTTGCTACCGTGCGCAATGCTTGCCTATCGTTCAACGATATTGTGCCGCTACCTCTTCGGGCAAATAGTTCTCTTGACTCATGCACACTTGCGACGAGAAGTTGAGGGCATATTGTAGTATGGGAGCCCACTCGTCGAGGGTGAGTGTGTTGAGGTTATCGAGGGTTACATTGTGGCGTATGAGGCCAAATATGATACCTGCATTGAATGTGTCGCCGGCACCAATAGTGCTCACAGGCTTGCCAATGGCAGGTGCATCAAAGTGGCGACTACCTTGTCGGCAATAGAACTCTATGCCTTCGCCACCACGTGTGTAGATAAAGTTGGGGCAATAGAATTTGATCTTGTCGAGATATATTTTATCGGGGGTGTTGAGGTTGTAGAGGGTCTCAAAGTCTTCGTCCGATCCGCGCACGATGTCGGCATACTCCAGGTTTTCGATAATAGAGGGCATGAGCTTCAGCGCCTCGTGGGCGTGTGCCTTGCGGAAGTTGGGGTCGTAGTATACAATTGCCTTGCGAGTCTTGGCAAATTCGAGTATCTCGATGATGCGTTGTCGCAAGATGGGATTGACCGAGAAGTATGAGCCAAACACGATAATGTCGCCCTCGTTGATGAGCGGCATGGCTACGTTGAGGCGGTCGGCAGGAAATTGGTGATAGAAGGTATACTCGGCGTTGTTGTTCTCATCGAGGAATGCCAGCGATACGGGTGTCTTGCCGTCTTTGGGATTGTATATGTCGATATGCTTGGTATCAATGCCATAACGTTGCATAAACTCCAAGATGTCTTTGCCCACGCGGTCGTTGCCCAACTCGGTTACCAGCGCTGTGTTCATGCCCAATCGACCCAGTGTGATGATAGAGTTGAATGTAGAGCCTCCTGCTACCGACTTTTGTGGTTGCCACTCGCCGTTTTGATTCTTGCGAAAGATAATGTCGAGTATGGTCTCGCCTATTCCTATAATTTTTCTCATGGCCTTTTATGATGTTTATCTGTGATTATTTCTTTGCTAAGTCCGAGCCTTCATATTGGCGTATGGCATCTTTCCACTCGTCGCTGATGGGGGCACTTACGCCTGCCTCAACGTCAAAACCTACCATGATTGTGCGACACACACCCTTTATCTCGCCTGTTGTGGTGTTGACAATGCGTTGCATGAGCTTAAAGCTGCGGTTGCCTATCTCTGTGCAGCATGTCTCTACGGCTATCTGCTCGTATGAGTATATGGGCGACAAGAAGTCGGCATTGACGTTGGCAATGACAACATCGGCCTTGCGCCAGTCGATAGTTTGTTTCTTTACACTCTCAAAGTAGCGACTCTTGCCCAGGTCGTAGAAGGTAAAATATACCGAGTTGTTGACGTGTCCCAGAGAGTCTATATCGTTGAAACGAAGTTGTAGGGGATAGCTGTGGTGAAATGTGGGAAATTGCATCTCTTTTTCCATTGTTAAATCTCTATTTGAAGTATATGTTTTTGATTACGGGTCGGCCTATGTGTGTGTTGAGGCGGTCTATGAGCACACGACGGTTCATAAACAACTCATTGCGCAACACGGCCGATGATAGTTTTACGTGCAGTGTGCCGTTGGCAAAGTGTAGTGCTGTGGTGCACTTGTCTACCGCCTCGCCCATGGCCTCTTTCCATGCAGCGCGTGCTCGTGCGGCATCGAGACCTATATCGAGGTGGTTCTCTCGCAGTATCTCGTCGAGTATTTCGCTCAATGCTTGTGCCTCTTTGCGCTTCATAGTGTCAAGGTATAAGGGTAAATTCTCCGTTGGCAACACTGTAGAGACAGTGATGAGCTGTAGTGCGACGCACAATGCGGTCGAGGTACTCGCGGTTGGTGTCGGTAATGAATATTTGACCAAAAATATCGCTCGATACAAGTTGCATGATGCGCTCTACACGATCCGAGTCGAGCTTGTCGAAGAGGTCGTCGAGCAACAGTATCGGCGTGGTATTGCCGTTGTGTGCCAAGAAATCGTATTGCGCCAACTTCAGCGCAATAAGGTAGGTCTTGCATTGTCCTTGCGAACCTATGCGTTTCATCGGATATTCGTCGAGCGTCATCTCCATATCGTCGCGGTGTATGCCTTTGGTGGTATATCCGAGTATGAGGTCGCGGTGGCGAGTATCGGCAAGTTGTTGCAAGAGGTTGCCTTCGCTCAAGTGCGAGCGATAGGAGAGTCCTACATGCTCATTGCCGTTGGCTATGAGGTTGTAGAAACGGTCGAAAACGGGTATAAACTCGTTTAAGAAGCGGTTGCGGGTGTTGTATATCACTGTTGCCGCATGAGCCATTTGCTCCTCCCATATCTCATATAGCATGGGGTCGCTCACCTCTTGACGCAAGAGGGAGTTGCGCTGTTCGAGAGCCTTGTTGTAACGTATGAGGGTGTCGAGGTAGGGCTTATCCCATTGCGATATAACCATGTCGATAAATCGACGACGCTCCTCGCTACCTCCTTGTATCAGGGTAGTATCGTCGGGCGAAACCATTACCAACGGGGCAAACCCTATGTGGTCGGACAAGCGACTATACTCTTTCTTGTTGCGTTTGAATGACTTTTTTTGACGCTTTCTTATACCGCACGACAGCACCTCGGGCATTTCGTTACGCTCATATACACCTTGTAGCATGAAGAAATCCTCTCCGTGGCGTATGTTTTGCGAGTCTACGTTGTGTGTGAAACTCTTGCAAAACGAAAGGTAGTATATGGCATCGAGCAGGTTGCTCTTGCCCATACCATTGTTACCCAAAAAACAGTTGATATTGTCCGAGAAGCTGAGGTCGGCCTGGGCAATATTCTTGAAGTTGATGATGGATAACTGTTGCAGTATCATGATTTATCGGGTTGTTTATTATAGTTGTTTTACTGTGTCGATAATAGCGGGTATGAAGATACACAATCCGGCTACTACCGCCGTGATGGCACTTATGAGTACGGCTGCGGCGGCTATGTCTTTGATGCGACCTATAGCGGGGTGCATCTCGGGTGTTACGTGGTCACAAATGCGCTCTATGGCAGTATTGAGGGCCTCAGTAACCCACACGCCGCCTACCAATATGGCCGATAAGGCCCACTCGATAGGTGTGAGCGACACCCAGCAACCTACGATGACAACACATAGGGTGGCAACAAGATGTATCCAGGTGTTGTGCTCGCGGAAGAGCAATTTCAATCCACGTCCTGCATATACAAAACTGCCAAATCTTTCTCGCAATGAGAATTTGTGTTTACTGTCTCTGTTTCTCATAATCTACTTTTTTACCATCCGCCACGGGCTCCACCGCCTCCGGTCATGCCACCACCAAATCCGCCTCCAAAGCTACCTCCTCCATTGCCTCCGCTTTTGGGTACTGCTATGATGGGTATGATATAGGGAATGGACTTGCGCAGATGGCAGTATTGACAGGTGTATACCTTCTCGCCTTTTCCGGGTGAAATGGTTGTTGCCGGGAGTATAATGTGGTCGCGTGTCATGCTGAAGGTCTTGGCGTGACAATGCGGACATTCGCTATATTCTGTATAGATGTTATCGAAGCGAAATACCTCGGTATTGTTGCAATTGTTGCACATCCACACGTCGTAGTCTACCGAGCCAATACGTTCCTCGGCATCTTCTTTGCCGGTGAGATATTGGTTGTCATCTACTTCCGATAGGCGGTGCATAGCGGTGCCACACTTCTCGCATGTGCGGGGTTTGTTGCGCATTTGTTTCATCACACGTCTGCACCACATATAGTTTATCCATCCCCAGACGGGGAAGAATATAGCCACGACGAGTATGGTTATATTGTTGCTGTTTAGCTCTTTGTAACACTCGTATGGTGCGTTGCCATGTTGGCGTATGGTGCGGTTGATGCGTATGGTGAGCAACAACGAGATGATAACACTCAGTATCAAATAGGTGTAGAGCATAGAGAGCAGTATCGCCTTGTCTTCCTCGTCGAAGAGTGGCTCCTCTGCCATCAATTCGGCCGATGCTTCGGGTGTCATGATGATGTGCAGGGTGTGTTCTACCGCATCGCTCATACCCTTTCCGTATGCTCCCTCGCGAAAGGCCGGTGTGATGTATTGACGTATGATGCGACTGCACAAGATGTCGGGCAGAACACCCTCTAAACCATATCCTGTGCGGATAACTATCTGCCGTTGGTCCATCACGGCGATAAAAAGCAACCCGTTGTCGTTGCTTGCCTTGCCAATACCCCAATGGGTAAATAGCTCTGTTGCAAAGTTGTCTATATCCTCATAGCCTATAGAGGGAAGTATAACCACGGCAGCCTCAACACTGTTGCTGTCGCGCAGTTGCGCAAGCAGTGTGTTGATGTGGGTACGTGATGCACTATCTATATAGCCATCGGGATCGCTCACATATTGTGTGCGGTCGGCTACTTGTACGTTGGGAACGCTCTCGACGGTATATTCAATTGCTTGCAGGGGAAGTGCCACAAGCAACATGAACAGTGCGATAGTGTAACAAAATACTCTCTTCATAGTCAATTCATTTTATACAGCGGGCAGGCTCATACCGTTTATTTTGCGATATAGGTCGAGGGCGTATACGTCGGTCATGCCCGAGATATAGTCGATGGCAGCTTGCAACTTGCCGTAAAGAGTTTCGGCGCGGGTCTCGTATTGTTGAGGTACTTTGTTGAGTATTAGTTGCGAGTAATTTTTCTCGGGATAGAGTACGGCGTCGATGAGCTTGTCGAGCAACTCGGTTATGATGCGATTACCGGCCAACTCGATGTCGAGAACATCGTTGCTGCGGTATATTTTGTCCCATGCTACTTGCGAGCAATGTGCATAGGCCTTGCGAGGTGTGTCGGATATGCGGTCGATGAGGCATCCCTCGAAGGTGCCGCTGAGCAACTCCTCTTCGTGCTCTACAAAGAGTTGTGAGCACTCGTCGATGAGCAATCCGATTACGCGCGATCGCAAGTAGGCTATCTGTTCGTTGCGGTCGTCGGCAATCTTCAACACTTCTTGTATATGGGGTAGCTTTGCGGGCTCAAAAAACTCCATCAACAACTCCTTGGTTTGGTTGGTTGTGAGCAGTTTCAACTTGTGAGCATCTTCGATATCCATGATTTGATAGCAAATGTCGTCGGCTGCCTCAACAAGATATACCAATGGGTGTCGGTGATAGCGCAAGCCACTATCGCCATCGGGTAGTAAACCCAGGTCGTTGGCTACGCGGCTGAAGTCTTCGCTCTCTGAGCAGAAAAATCCCGATTTACCCTTCTTGGTAGAGAGGGTCGATGCGTAGGGATATTTGACTATCGAAGCCAAGGTCGAGTAGGTGAGTGCAAATCCACCTTTACGGCGACCGGTAAATTGATGGGTGAGCAAGCGGAAGGCATTGGCATTGCCCTCAAAGTGAGTAAAATCGTTCCACTCCCAACTGCTGAGTTTGTCTTTCAACGCAAGTCCTTTTCCCTCAGAGAAATATGTGGCAATAGCGCGCTCGCCCGAGTGTCCGAATGGAGGGTTACCCAGGTCGTGTGCCAAGCAGGCGGCTGCAACGATAGAGCCCAAGTGTGTGATTTTCTCTTCGGCGGGTGTGCCGGCGTATTTGGGTGCAAGTGATACGGCCACGTTGGTGCCCAATGAGCGACCCACACACGATACTTCGAGGCTGTGAGTGAGACGGTTGTGCACAAAGATACTGCCCGGGAGTGGGAATACCTGTGTCTTGTTTTGCAAACGACGGAAAGGGGCCGAGAATACCAAGCGGTCGTAGTCACGCTGGAAGTCGGTGCGTGTGTGTACTCGCTCGTCATGAAACTCTTCCATGCCAAATCGCTTGGCGCTGATGAGCCTATCCCAGCTCATTTTTTGGGGGGTATCTTTTTCTTGCATCGTTGTAGTGAATATTCTTTGATTGCTTTCTCAACCTGCAAATGTACAAATTTTTGAGCAATGCACATAGGTTTTTCGCCACTGAAGGTGAGCCGGTGTGTTATATGCTGTTAAAGCTCTTTTATCTGATAATCCACTGTGCTAATGTGCCGCTACCACGTCCGCCTCGTGAGGCATATTGTAGACACAGGGCGAAGAAACATTGCATGCCTCTGGTTGTGAGCTTGTCGTGCATGGCTTCGTTGTAGATTTTATGTGCAAATAGGCGCAACTCGTCGTTGTCTTGTCGGCGTGCCTCTTGCAAGATGTGTGCAGCCAGCAATACTTGACGATAGAGTGTGAGTCGCATCAATCGCAACTTGCGAGGATGCCCTATCTGCTCTATATCGTTGAGGGTGTGACGCACGGCTTGGTAGAAGTTTTTATACCCGTCTATATGTGTGCGTGCCGTGAGGGTGTTCTCGTGAAGGTATACGGTGCATACGGGTGGCTCTTGGAGCCAATAAATCTTGCGTGTGTGCAGTAGCATGCGCAAGCCAAGGTTCCAGTCTTCCCATCCGTTGTAGCTCTCTTGCCATGCTCCTATCTCGCGTATGAGTTGTGTGCGGGTGGCAAATCGTTGTGTGGAGAGTGTGCCATGAATGATGTGGGGCTCGGGCTCGGTGCTAAACACGGCCTTGGCAAGGAATGTGCGGGTGTCGCTACGGAAGTTGATGGTTGCACCTATGATGTCGGCATCGGGGTGTGTGGCAAAGGCTTGCATATAGCGCGATACCGAGTCGCTGTGTAGCACATCGTCGCTGTCGAAAAACATCATATATCGGCTCTCTACAAGCTCCAGTCCTCTATTGCGTGCTGCCGATGCTCCAGGTCGCAATTGTTGTACGACATCGATATGGAGCTGCTCTTCTTGATACTTTTGTTGCATCTCTCGGCACACAGCCAGTGAGTTGTCGGTAGAGTTGTTGTCTACCAATATGAGGCGTAATGGCCGGTAGTCTTGTTCTACAATAGAGGCCACCGTGCGGGGTAGTTCCTTGGCACGATTATACACCGGTATCACTATGCTCATCACTTCTTTCATGTGTCAAAGATAAGCAAAAAATCGGTTTTTTGTTTATCTTTGCATTATGAATTTGGATGTGCTTATATGTACTCTCAACGAAGGTGTTGCACGTGTGCCGGAGATATTGTTGCCTGTGCGTGCCGATGTAAACTATATTGTATCTATGCAATATACCGATGAGTCGTATCTGCAATTCATACCCCAAAGCCTGCGCGAGCGTGCCGATGTGCGTGTCGTGACATTGTGTGGCAAGGGGCTTTCGCGCAATAGAAACAATGCCCTGAGGCATGCTACAGGCGATATTGCTCTCATTGCCGACGACGATGTGCGTTATTGCGACGAATACTTCAATCGTGTAATTGCTACCTTTGAGCAGAATCCCCAACTTGATATTGCTCAATTTAAAATCAAGGCTACCGATGGTGACTGTATCAAGGAGTATCCCGACTTTTGCTATACCTATCCTCATGTGCCCAAGGGGATGTTTATTGCCTCGATAGAGATGGCTATGCGCCTGTCGAGTGTAAGAGAAAAGGTGTGGTTTGATGAGCGGTTTGGATTGGGATCGCCTCATTTTATTTGTGGCGAAGAGGATATTTTCATCTGTGACGCCTGTCGTGCAGGGTTGACGGTGAGCTATTTCCCCTATTTCATTGTTGAGCATCCGAGCGAGAGCACCGGCGCGCACACCTATACCGATGCCCGTGTCATGCAAGCCAAGGGTGCGGTACAATACTATCTACACGGAGCTTCGGCATGGTTGAGGATGTTCAAGTTTGCCCTTACTTCGGCCCTGGCGCGCCGAGGACGATTTGATGTATTATTGCGCCACACATTCAGTGGTATAAACTATTATAGAAAGGTGGTAAGATATGAAAGTGCTGTTGGTAGGCGATGCGAGTAATTTCCATTGGACTTTGGCTCAAGGTTTGAGACAATTGGGTCACGAGGCTACAGTTATATCAAACGGTGGTGGTTGGATGAACACCAATTGCGACATCTCTATTCGTCGCAAAAGTTATGGCCCTGTCGACTCGATGATGTACCTGGCTAAGATTATGTCGTTGCTACCCTCGTGGCGCGGATATGACGCTGTACAGATAGCGGGTCATGGTTTTTTCAAGCTCCGCCCCGAGAAGAATTTGGCCATCTTCCGACAATTGCGTCGCCAGAACAAGCGCATCTTTATGGAGGCTATAGGTACCGACCACTACTATACCAAGGCTTGTTTCGATGGCAAGACTTATCGATACTCCGATTATTTTATAGGCGATAAGCCTCTCAATAGACCCAATTACAACATCGAGCGCGAGGCATATCTCGAAGGTGCCAACCGCGATGCCAACATAGCTATGGCCGAGGAGTGCGATGGTATAGCCGCTTGCCTATGGGAGTATTTTGTGGCATACGAGCCCGAATTTGCACAGAAGTTGGCCTATATACCCATTCCTATCAATCTCGACGAGAACCCTTTGCGTAATATACCTGAGACTATTGACCAACTTCGATTTTTCATAGGTATACAGCATGATCGTTCGATACTCAAGGGTACCGATGTGATGTACGATGTGCTCAAGCAGTTGCAAAGCGACTACAAAAAAGAGTGTCATGTTACGGCCGTAGAGAGCCTACCTTATAAGGAGTATAACCGTGTTATGTATGAGTCGGATGTGCTTTTAGACCAATTGTACTCTTATACACCCGCGACCAATGCTCTATTGGCTATGGCAAAAGGTATTGTGGCGGTGAGTGGTGCCGAGCCCGAGTATTGCGACTTTATAGGAGCTCACGACCTGCAGCCGGTTGTCAATGTGTTGCCCGATGCCAATGAGGTGTATAAAACATTGGAGAAACTCATACTACAACGTGATCGCATTCCTCAGAAGTGTCGTGATAGTCGCTTGTTTGTAGAGCAGCACCACGACTGTCGCAAGGTTGCACAACAGTTTGTCGATTTCTGGTCGAGATAGACTCTTCGATACCCTATTATCCTATTTCTTCACATTACCTTCTTTTCCTTGCCATTTGCGGTAGAGGAGCAGTGCGCATACTGCCGTTGTGGCTATGGTGATAATCCATGCTACGGGGCGTAGGTATATGTAGCACACAAGTGTGGCTACGGCTACGAGAGTGGTGAGGCCGGTGGCTACCCAGGCCTTGCGTCCGGGCTCTATGTTATAGCTGTGTCGGCACACAGCATATATGATGATAAGATATAGTATAAATCCTACAGTATAAGATGCTCCCACACCGGCCAATCCCCAATAGCGGTAGCCTACAATGTTGAGTGCAAGGGTGATAGTGTCCGATATTAACTCGGTAGTGAAATACAACTTGCCACTGCCTTTGGCAAGCAATACAAAGCCTATAGACCACGATATTGCCTTGAACGAAATGCCTTGAATGGCAAGTAGCAGATAGCTGTTGATAACGTGGAAATCGGTGGTATATAGTATCTGTACCATCAACGGGTGCAATACGATAAAGATGGCAATGATGGGCGCCAACATGAGTTGCATCATCTCTACTTGCTTACCCACATATTGCGATAGGCTCGCATTGTCCTTGGCCACGCCCGACAATCGAGGGTAATACTCCATGGCCATGGCTGTGAATATGAGGCCTACATACTTGTTCATGAGGGTAAATCCGGCTTGGTAATATCCCACGGTAGCCTCTCCACTACGTGTGTTGAGATATGCTGCAAAGATGTATGAAAAGAGGGTTGTAATAAACGAGCTCACGGTCATGAATACGCCCAGCGTTACCATGTCGCGACCTTGTTGTGCGGTTTGTTGCAGTGTAATGTCGCTCTTCTCTATCTCTCTATCTTTGTAGACAAGGGTTACTATCAGTGTTGCTGCCGCATAGAGTATGAGCGAAGGCACAATACCGTCTATACCCATAAAATAGTAGAGGGGTAGCGAGACAAGCAGTGCCGCTATAGAGCCATATACCGAGCAGCGGGCCAGGCGCTTGAGTTGTTTGGTTCCTTGCAAGATAGCCTGTTCGCCCGATGCAAGGGCGTTGAATAGGAGTGTGCAAGATAGCCACACAAAGCCCCATATATGCTCATTGTCGCCAAAGGTATATTGGCTGAGCAGGGGTGATAGTGTGATGAGAACCACTGCACCGAGTAAGCCTACAAACCACGACCAACGGCGCACGACGGTTACAATGCGCGATATGTCGCTCTTATCGTCTTTGTTGTGTGCTTCCGATATTTCGCGCACCGAACTGCTACGAATACCCAAGCCTGTCAAGGCGGTAATCGTTTCGATAGCGCTGTTATATAGACCTATAATACCAATACCAACACTACCCAATAGCACGGCAATAATCTTGGTGCGTACAACCGAGCATAGTATGCTCACGACTTGTACGCCTCCAAATATGGCCGCTGCCTTGGTGATGACGCGGTATAGGTTGTTGTCGGTAGGCTGGCTCATAGGCTTATGCGGTATGTTTCATATATGACACCTCGTGCTCCGAACCCCTCTTTTTGCGATAGCAATCCGCTGTTGAGTTGTTTTCCTCCCTCTACAGTCGATATGCCGAAGTCGAAGTATCGGCAGTCGCTGTATTCTTGCTCGATGAGGTGTGCAAAGAGCATATCCAATGCGCCACACTCTTTGCCCAGGGGCGATGCACTGATGTATTGAGCATGAGCAACTCGACCGGTGTTATACATCACACATCCAGCCACTACTTGATTGTTGAGCATGGCGGTGTGTAGTTGTATATGCTCGGGGAAGCGGTTGTGTAGGAGTATAATTTCGTCGAGCGAGTGTACCGGCGACACTTGGTGACGTTGTTGCAAGTTCTCTTCCAATATTGTCCAGAAAGGTGCAAAATCGTCGCTCGTATGAAGGGTAACACCACCTTTGTAGGCTTTTTTGATACCGCGACGACGCAACTCGGCATAGCGTAGGGGGGTCGATAGGTTGATGGTCGACGAAAGGTTGCAAGCTACTCGCTCGGCTTGTAGGCGATATAGGGCATATTGCTCACTGTCGTGCGGGTAGGAGTGGTATATGTGAGGTACGGGCTTGTAGTTCCAATAGGCAAATCCTTGCGTCTTGAGATACCGGGCTGTTGTCTCAAAGATGTCGAGCAATTGTGCCGATGATACCTCGGCCGGAGTTACAAAGCCTCCGTAGGTGAGTCCTCCGTGTGAGGTTATCTCATTGTTGTGTATCGATGCCGGGAGCAGTGCCACCAACTTCTCTTTGTGATATACCATGAGCGAGAAATCGATAAAACGGTGGGCATGATACTCCATATAGTTGCGCTTAAATAGGAACGTACCATTGGCCGAGTTTTCTACCATGTTGTCCCACTCTTGCCGGTACAATGGTGTGTATTTCCTTATTTCATATATCGAATTCATCGTCTCAGTGTGTTTGCAGTGTTGTTATATATCGAGCCAAAGTTCGGGG
>JAFZFQ010000034.1 GCA_017555825.1 Bacteroidaceae bacterium
CCCGATTATTATAGTAATGTACTAAGTAGATTACTTGGTTACGCTTTCCAAACGCTTCATCATTACAAACATGAACAAAGCCGAAAGCAAGCAGAGTACGATGAACACTGTCCATACCGACCACAAGGGGAGACCTGCCCAGAGGAAACCACCCACAGCAACCAACATGTTACCGATGGCAGTAGCAACGAACCAGCCACCCATCATCAAACCTTTTAGTTTGGGAGGAGCTACTTTCGATACGAATGAGATACCCATGGGCGAGAGCAACAACTCGGCAAATGTGAGCACAAGGTATGTAAAGATCAACCAGAATGCCGATGTGCGAGTCTCGGGCTTAGTCTCTGATTTGATAGCATTCAATGTCTCAGTAGCGCTTGCAGCAGCAGTTTCGTCGGCTGCTGAGAGAACTGCAAACTTCGCATCATATACTTGGTTGAAAATTTCTTTATTCTCATCGGTGAGTTTGCCCTCAAAGTCAACTTTTGACTTCTCAGCTACTTTCAAAGCGGCTGCGTCATCGGCTGCATTGTAGATGTTCTCGGCAATAATCTCAGCGTTGTTAACAGCGATAGCGCGAGCTTGCTCGTTGGGGGTGTTGAGACCACGTGAGCCGATAGCCATGATAGCAAAACCAACAGCAGCAACCATCATACCGTAAGCAATTTTGCGGGGGGCTGAGGGCTCTTTGCCACTCTTAGCCAATGCACCAAAGATGGCCATTGATACGGGTGTCAAGGCAACTACATAGAAGGGGTTGAATTGTTGGAAGATAGGAGCAGATACGCTTACAACAGTGTCGGCGCTGATGCCACTTGCACGGTATACCAAGAAGGCCAAGATGGCTGTTGCAAGAGCACCCGATACAATCTTACCCTTGGCAGTCTCACTTTGGAAGATTGAGAATGATGCGTATACAGCTACAATAATCAAGGCGAGATTCCATACGTCAAATACCATTGATTGCAAGCCCACGGCTTTTGTAGCAGTAAACTCGTCGGCAAAGTATGTAAGAGTCAAACCGTTTTGGTGGAACGCCATCCAGAAGAAGATAACAACGGCAAATACAAGGCAAAGAGCGATAACGCGTTGTTTGGTTTCTTGAGGAGTGAGGTTGTCAACGATAACTTCGGCTTCGCCTTTCTTCTTGCCACCCTCAACGTGACGGAATGTTGAGCGGAAAACGTAGTAAATGAGGATTGAAAGAATCAAAGCCACACATGCTACTGCAAAAGCAAAGTGATAAGCATCGTTAGAAGAGAAACCGAGGCTGTTTTGTGCCCACAATTTGATACCTACGGCAGTAGTAGGAGCAAACAAAGAACCTACGTTGATAGCCATGTAGAAAATTGAGAAGCCTGAGTCGCGTTTTGATGCATATTTGGGATCGTCATAGAGGTTACCTACCATTACTTGCAAGTTACCCTTAAAGAGACCTGTACCAAGACTGATGAGAACCAAAGCTGCCATCATTGCAATCATAGCGATAGTATCGCCACCAAGAGGGAATGACAACAACATGTATCCGGCAAACATGATAGTAATACCGATTGTTACCATCTTACCAAAACCAAATTTGTCGGCAAGTACACCACCTACAAGTGGCATAAAATAAACCAAGCCAAGGAATGTTGAATAGATAGCACCGGCTGTTCCGGCTGCCAAGCCAAAGTTCTCTCTCAAGAAGAGAGCAAAAACAGCAAGCATGGTGTAGTAACCAAAACGCTCACCGGTATTGGCTAATGCTAAAGCATAAAGACCTTTGGGATGTCCTTTGAACATAAGATTGAAAATTTAAGGTGTTTATAAATAAAATTGTTTGTTCGTTTTTTCTATAATAAAAATAATTGTCGTTCCTAACGTGTTGAACTATTTGATTTTGCTCGTCCTTTCGTTTCTTGAAAAGCGGTGCAAAGATAGGTGCTTTATACCGCTTTTCCTATTTTTATGCATTATTTCTCACGCATAAAAATGTTAATGGGCGTGCCTGTATAGTTCCAATGCTCGCGTATCTTGTTTTCGAGATAGCGTTTGTAGGGATCTTTTACCCACTGCGGTAGGTTGCAGAAGAATATAAATGAGGGTATTTGAGCCTCCTTGAGCATGGTTATATACTTGATTTTTATATATTTGCCCTTTGTTGCTGGGGGCGGATAGGCCTCGATGGCAGCAAGCATTACTTCGTTGAGCTTTGATGTGGGCACGAGGCGCTTGCGATTTTGGTATACCTCGACAGCGGTCTCAAGTACCTTGAAGATGCGTTGCTTGGTGATGGCCGATGTGTAGATGATGGGGAAGTCGGTAAACGGAGCCAAGCGGTCGCGTATAGCCTTCTCGAAAGTTTTGATGGCAATGGTAGACTTGTCTTCTACAAGGTCCCACTTGTTTACACACACAACGATACCTTTGCGGTTTTTCTGTATGAGCGAGAAGATGTTGAGGTCTTGGCCTTCGATACCGCGAGTGGCATCGATCATGAGGATACACACGTCGGCGTTCTCGATGGCGCGTATAGAGCGTATTACCGAGTAATATTCAAGATCTTCGGTCACTTTGCCTTTCTTGCGTATACCGGCAGTATCTACCAAGTAGAAGTCGAAGCCAAACTTGTTGTAGCGAGTATATATTGAGTCGCGAGTCGTACCGGCAATGTTGGTGACAATGTTGCGCTCCTCGCCGATAAAGGCGTTGATAATAGACGATTTACCGGCATTGGGTCGGCCTACGACTGCAAAGCGCGGAATGTCTACCTCTGTTTCGTCTTCAAAGTCTTTGGTAAACTTGGCTACAATCTCGTCGAGCAACTCTCCTGTACCACTACCACTTACGGCCGATACACAGAAGGGGTCGCCCAAGCCGAAGGCGTAGAACTCGGCCGAGTTGTATATCCATTGGTTTGAGTCGGCTTTGTTGGCAACGAGAATGATTGGTTTCTTGGCGCGGCGCAATATGCTTGCCACGTGGTCGTCGAGGTCGGTAGTACCGTTGATGGCGTCGACCACAAAGAGTATTACATCGGCCTCTTCGATGGCTATCGAAACTTGTTTGTTGATTTCTTCTTCAAAGATATCTTCAGAGTTTACTACCCAGCCACCTGTGTCGATGATAGAGAACTCCTTTCCACCCCACTCAACCTTGCCGTATTGGCGGTCGCGTGTAGTGCCGGCGGTCTCATTGACAATGGCTTGTCGTGTTTGTGTGAGTCGGTTGAATAGGGTCGATTTACCCACGTTGGGGCGCCCTACTATGGCTACGATATTTCCCATAATGTATTGAGTTTGGGTGTTGTATTTTATTCGTTAAGGTATCCAAATGAGCGCAACTTGTTTTCTCTATTGCGCCAGTCTTTTTCAACCTTGACATATAGTTGTAGAAATACTTGCTTGTCGAAGAATGCCTCAATGTCTTTGCGTGCCATTGTGCCTACGCGTTTCAAGGCCGATCCTCCTTTGCCTATGATGATGCCCTTTTGAGAGTCGCGCTCGACATATATCACGGCCGATATTTCTATGCGCTTGTCGCTCTCCTTGAAGAGCTCAACGGCTACTTCACAGGCATAGGGTATCTCCTTGTCGTAGGTGAGGAGTATCTTCTCGCGGATGATTTCGTTTACGAAGAAGCGAGCCGGCTTGTCGGTGAGGGCATCTTTGTCGAAGAATGGGGGCGACTCGGGGAGCAGTGCATGGATGCGCTTGAGTAGGTTGTCGATGTTGAAGCGCAGCATGGCCGATATGGGTATAATCTCGGCTTGAGGAAGGAGCTCTTTCCAACGCTCTACGAGGGCCTCCAATTCGGCTTGTCCCTTGAGAAGGTCTATCTTGTTAATGATGACAATAACGGGCATTTGCTCCTTGGCTACGCGAGCAAGAAACTCGGCATTCTTGTCGGGAGTCTCAACTGTGTCGGTAACATAGAGTAGGATGTCGGCGTCGACAAGTGCCGATTGTGAGAAGCCGAGCATAGACTCTTGCAGCTTGTAGTTGGGCTTGAGCACGCCCGGGGTGTCGGAGTAGACAATCTGCATATCGTCGGTATTGACGATACCCATGATGCGGTGGCGTGTGGTTTGTGCCTTGGATGTGATGATAGAGATGCGTTCGCCCACGAGCGAGTTCATCAATGTCGATTTACCAACATTGGGGTTTCCAACGATATTTACAAATCCCGATTTATGCATAACGTCTGGTTTTGTTGCAAAAATAAGAAAAAAGAGCCGAAAATGCCAATTTTTGAGCCATTATATAAAGACAAAACGCACCACGCTGTGTTGCGGGTGCGTTTTTGGTGTGTAAATGTTGTTTCCTTACTGTGCATCGTAGCCCCATACGAGGTAGAGGGCTCCCCAAGTAAATCCTGCGCCAAAGGCTGTGAGGATGAGTTTGTCGCCTTTTTTGAATTTGTGTTCATACTCAGATAGGCACAAGGGGATAGATGCTGCGCTTGTGTTGCCGTAATTTTGTATGTTTACGATAAGTTTTTCCTCGGGAACGTTAAATCTCTCGGCAATGGCCTCGATGATACGTAGGTTGGCCTGATGGGGTATCAGGTAGCTTATATCGTCGATTGTGAGATTGTTGCGTTTCATAATGGTGTCGGACGACTCAATCATGTCGGCAACCGCATGCTTAAATACGAAGCGACCGTCTTGGTATACATAGTGCTCGTTATTGTCGATTGTAGCGTGCGATGCGGGACGTGCCGATCCGCCGGCTGTCATGACAAGGTGTGGGAGGCCTATGCCATCGGTGTGGAATACGGCGTCCATAACACCAATATTTTCTTCGGTGGGTTCAAGAAGCACACATGCGGCTGCGTCGCCAAACAGCGGGCAGGTGTTGCGGTCTTTGTAGTTGGTCATCGACGACATCTTTTCGGCCGCTATCACAACTACTTTTTTGTGTACTCCGGCTTGTATGTACATGGCACCGGCTTGTAGTGCTACGATGAAACCTGCGCAAGCGGCCTGTATATCGTATGAGTAGGCAGTTTTTATACCCACTTTCTCGGCAATGATTGAGGCTGTAGAAGGGAAACGGTAGTCGGGGTTTGATGTAGCGCAGATGATGAGCTCAATCTCCGCCGGGTTTATGCCGGTCTTTTCGATGAGCGATTGCAATGCGCGTGCGCCCAGCTCTGACGAGCCTGCACCTTCTTGCTTGAGGATTCTTCTTTCTTTGATACCTACGCGAGTGGTTATCCACTCGTCGCTTGTGTCTACCATTTGTGCCAACTCCTCGTTGTTGAGTATGTAGTCGGGGGTGTATGATGCGACACCTGTAATTTTTGCCTTGAACATAATGTTCTTATGTTAAAATTAGTTGTAAAAATATAACAATTACACCTTGCAACTAATATGATGTGTAAAGAAAAATGCCCTAATACTTAGGGCATTAAATTTCTGCAAGCTGTGTTTGATTAAACAGCAGCTTCTTTTTCGATAGCCAACTTACCACGGTAGTAACCGCATTCGCCGCATACTGTGTGGTAAACATGCCATGCACCGCAGTTGGGGCAAATGGCCAATGTGGGGGCTACAGCCTTGTCGTGAGTTCTTCTCTTGGCTGTTCTTGTCTTTGACTGTTTTCTTTTAGGATGTGCCATTTTACTATATATTTAATTATTATCTTTTCAGTTTTTTGAGTGCGTCCCAACGAGGGTCGGTAGGTTTTTCTACCTCTTCTTGTGTGTCGTCGTCGGCAAATTCGATGTCGTCGTCATCTTCATCATCGACGCGTCTTGCACTCATTTGTTGCAACCTTGCGCTCATCTCCTTGTTGCACTTGCCATAGGGGTGTACGTGCTTGATGGGAATGGTGAGTGCGATAAATTCGTAGAGAAACCATGCGATATTTATCTCGCCCTCATCTTCAGGGATGATGAGCATGTTGTCGCTTTCCTCTTTAAATTCGTGTCCAAACTTGATGAAGAGCTGCTCATCGGTGTCGATTTCGTGCTCCATGTCGTCAAGACAGCGGTCGCAGGGGATGTATATCACGCCCGAAAGGTGGAAGTTGAGTTCAACTACTGTTGCTGTTCGTTTTACTTCGAGCGCAACATCTACCTTTCCGCGTTGGACTTCGGGTCCGTCAATATTTGCAAAGAACTCGTTGTCGAGCCTGTACTCAAGTGCTGTAGAAGTATCTACAGGCATGGTTTTGAGCGATAGTTTATATTCTGTAAACTTTCCCAAGGCTGATACATCATTAAAAAACTGCGCAAAGGTAAGAAAAATTATTGGTACTTGTCAAATCTTTGTGCAGTTATTTATTATACAATGGTGTTAATTTTATCGTGAAATAGATATTTCGGGGGTATAACAACCTTTTATACTCAATGGTTTAGGTGGTGTTGCGAAAAAAATATTTTTTTTGACTTGTGGCACTATTTTTTTGTCGTAGCGCGTGAGTGCCAATAAAGTCAAAAGGTTGCATCTGGTGTTGATGCAACCTTTTGAGTCTATATTTTTGTTATTAGAGAGCTTTACCTGCGCTACCAAGAACGTTGATGAGTTTGTGCTTGTAAAGTTCTTTGAGCGAGTCGCGAGCGGGACCGAGGTATTTGCGGGGGTCGAACTCGGCGGGCTTAGTAGCCATAACCTCGCGGATAGCTGCTGTCATAGCCAAGCGACCGTCTGAGTCGATGTTGATCTTACATACCGATGATGTAGCGGCGCGACGGAGTTGCTCCTCGGGAATACCGATAGCGTCTTTGAGGGCGCCACCGTATTGGTTGATGATAGCAACCTTGTCTTGGGGTACGCTTGATGAGCCGTGCAATACGATGGGGAAACCGGGTATACGTTTCTCGATCTCTTCGAGGATGTCGAAGCGTAGGGGGGGAGGTACGAGGATGCCCTCTTCGTTGCGAGTGCATTGCTCGGGACGGAACTTGTTGGCACCGTGAGAAGTACCGATAGAGATAGCGAGTGAGTCAACACCTGTCTTAGATACGAAGTCTTCAACCTCTTCGGGACGAGTGTAGGTGTGGTGCTCGGCGCATACATCATCTTCAACACCGGCCAATACACCAAGCTCACCCTCAACTGTTACGTCGAATTGGTGTGCATACTCAACAACGCGACGAGTGAGCTCAACATTCTCTTCGTATGAGTGGTGTGAACCGTCGATCATTACTGATGAGAAGCCCATGTCGATACAAGACTTACAGAGCTCGAATGTGTCACCGTGGTCGAGGTGAAGTGTTACGGGGATTGCACAACCCAACTCTTTGGCATACTCTACAGCACCTTGTGCCATGTAGCGAAGGAGTGTTTGGTTGGCATATTTGCGTGCTCCACTTGAAACTTGGAGGATTACGGGCGATTGACACTCTACTGCGGCTTGGATGATTGCTTGCATTTGCTCCATGTTGTTGAAGTTGAATGCGGCAATTGCATATTTGCCGTCCATGGCTTTGCGGAACATCTCGCGGGTGTTCACCAAGCCTAATTCTTTGTAACTAACCATATTTATAATCTATTAAATTGATGAATAATCTTTGTTGCAAAGTTACGAAAAAAATATCATTTGCAAGTCTGTCGCATTGCAAAGTTTCGGTTTGTCAGTCAAATTTATCTTATATATAATGTATGTGCGGTTAAGTGCTTGATAGTATGTGCTATTTTGATATTTTCCATTTTTTGTTTTTCCACAGTAGTGTTATCTGTGGCTTTATGTGGCTTTCTATCTCTTTACGGCTATCCTCGTCGAGGGTGCGCAGAAATGAGGGCATGGCAACAATGTCGTTTGTCTCGTTGCACATGGTGTATTGTATGGTGTGAAGACCTATTTTTTTTAGCAACGCTTCGCGCTCCTTGCGCTTGCTCTTGGGTAGGGTTATAAAGTCGGCTACCGTGATGGGGTTAATGTGTTTTTTGAGTGCAATGGGTTGCCATTTCTCATCATATAGGTCTATGTGGCTATTGGCTACAGGGCCTTCTATGGTGGTTATGATGGCGTATAGATGTGTTTTGCCCTCTTTTATTTGCTTGATTTGCAGGGTACTTGCCTTTGATGTGCGCAGGTGCAAGTAGGTGTCGCTCAGGGTTGTGAGGCAAGCTGTGTCGCCTGTAAATGTAGGTGCCTTGGCGCTCATGCCGGCGTTATAGAGATCTATCATGTCGAGCCGGGCATTCTTGCCTATCGAGGGGGTGATGTGAAGGGGCATATTGCTCCAAGCATCGGCTATGGTTTGTGCCGAGCTACCGGTTGCGACCCATGTCATCATCAGTATACTTGCTATATAGTGGGCTATTTTCATTGTGCTATAATTCTATTATTGATTATACAAATGTAGGTATTTTATGAATATGCGCCGAGGGGCTTGTATGAAATAATGTTATCGAGTACCTAAATACAGGAATAACATACCCAATAACACCAATAACAAATCGATGGCCTTGTTCTTGATATTCTTCTCGCGGAAGAGAATGGCTCCGGCTGTGAAGCTTACTACAACACTACTGCGGCGCACCATCGATACGATAGAAATCATAGACTCGGGTTGGCTTAGTGCATAGAAGTATACAAAGTCGGCGCAGACGAGAAAGAGAGAAATAAAGAAAATACTTTTTCTCCACACAAAGGGGGTGGTGTTCTTGCGCTTGGGATACCACATGATGAGTGCTATAATTGCCATGAGTGCCAATTGGTAATATGAGTACCATACCAGTACGCTCATGCGATGAAAGCCGTGCGACATGAGGTATTTGTCATACAATCCGCTCATGGCACCTGTTATGGTGGCAAGGACTATAAATAAAATCCATATATTGTGACGGAAGTTGATGCCCTCTTTCTTGCCCGAGATAGATAGTAGTATGAAGGCTATGATGGCCAGGGTGACTCCTATCCATTGATATAGGTTGAGCACTTCGCCATATATAGCCATAGCTCCTACCAGTGTGAGTATGGGTTGTGAAGCCTTGATGGGGGCTGCAATGGTAATGGGTAGGTGCTTGGTGGCAAAGTAGGCAAAGAGCCACGAGGATAGCACTATGCAGGCTTTGAAAAAGATAAATAGGTGTGTGCGAATGTCGGCTGCCGGTACATAAAAGATGGTGTCTTGAATGGTGTGCGGAGCAAATGCCGAGAGGAGTATGAGCGGTAGAAAAAGTAGTGAGCAGAAGAGGGTGTTGAGTAGCAAAACCGGTATGACGGCATTACCATTGAGCGAAGCCTTCTTGCATGTGTCGTAGGCACCCAATAGCAGTGCCGATAGAAAAGCCAATGACAACCACATGTGCGATAGAATGATTTTTTATACCCTGTGGTCTTATTTGTTGATAAAAATTTCGTCGGGGTAGGTTACGTCGTGTAGGAATAGAGCCTTTCCGGGCATAGATGTACCTGCCAAGCCACGGTCGCGACCCTCGATGATGGCGCAGAACTCGTCGAGCGAAATTTTGTGTCGGCCCACTTCTACAAGTGTGCCCACAATGGCTCGCACCATGTTGCGCAAGAAGCGGTCGGCGGTGATGGTAAATGTATAACCCTCGCCCTCTTGCTGCCAATGTGCATAGGTGACACGACAGTTGTTGGTCTTGACATCGGTGTGTAGCTTGCTGAATGAGGTGAAGTCGGTATATCGGTATAGTAATTCGGCGGCTTGGTTCATCGCCTCAAAGTCGAGAGAGCCTCGGTATCGCCATGCATATCGCTCGGCAAAGGGCGACTTGTGGTTTATGGCATAGTATTTATAGGTGCGTGATGTCGCGTCGAAGCGGGCATGAGCCTCATCGGTAACGGGCACGCAGCGATATACGGCAATGTCGGGTGGTAACAAGCGGTTGAGGCGGTCGGCAAAGGTGTCCGGGTCGGGCAGGGGGGTAGCAGTGTCGAAGTGCGCCACCATAAGGCGTGCATTGACGCCGGCATCGGTGCGACCGGCTCCGGTTACGGGGGTAGCACAGCGCAACAATGTTTGCATGGCTTCCTCAAGGCGCAATTGTACAGTGATGGCATTGGGTTGTACTTGCCATCCGTGATAGTTGGTCCCGTCGTATGCAAAGTAGAGGAAGTAACGCATATATTCTTGGTGTTGAAGTAAATAAATTAGTCCCACGGGAGCGTGGGACTAATTTGTTATCTTGTTGATTATTATTCGCTTTCGAGATAAGTATATCCGTAAAGGCCCGAGCGATAGTTTGACAAGAACTCGCGACCCTCTTCGGGTGTGATAACGCCGGCCTTCATAGAAGCGGTAGCCCACGTCTCTACGCTACGCACCAATTTCTTGGGTGAGAATTGTACATAGTCGAGTACCTCGGCTACGGTTTCGCCATCGATGATTTGGTCTATCTCGTAGCGGTCTTTGTATACGCTGATGTGTACCGCATTGGTGTCGCCAAAGAGGTTGTGCAAGTCGCCCAAAATCTCTTGGTAGGCGCCAACTAAGAAAACACCTATGTAGTAGGGCTCTTTGCCTACGCCGTGTACGGGGAGCGACGATGAGGGGCCGTTGCTTGAGATGAAGTTGGCAATCTTACCATCCGAGTCGCAAGTGATGTCTTGCAAGGTGGCAGTGCGATCGGGGCGCTCGTCGAGGCGACCGATGGGCATGATGGGGAATACCTGGTCGATAGCCCATGAGTCGGGTAGCGACTGGAAGAGTGAGAAGTTACAGAAATACTTGTCGGGCAAGAGACGTTGTATCTTGCGTAACTCCTCGGGAGCATGCTTCATTTCGAGAGCTGTTTGGTTTACCTCGCGGGCAATAGACCAGAAGAGTTTCTCGATTTGTGCACGGGTGTTGAGGTCGAGCATACCGAGGCTGAAGAGGTCGAGAGCCTCTTCGCGTATTTGAAGGGCGTCGTGCCAGCTTTCGAGCAGTCTTGGGGTGTTCATGTTGTCCCATATATTATACAGCTCGCGTGCCAATTCGTGTGCATTCTCTTCGAGTTCCTCTTTCTCTTCCCAAATAGGGAGTGAGGTGGTCTCAAGAGCCTCAATGATGAGCACCGAGTGGTGTGCGGTAAGTGAACGGCCACTCTCGGTAATAATGTTGGGTTGTGGGAGGTCGTTTTTGTTGCACACATCGACAAGCGTAAACACTGCGTCGTTGACATACTCTTGTATCGAGTAGTTCATACTGCTCTCGCTCGATGATGAGCGTGATCCGTCGTAGTCTACACCCAAGCCACCACCGATGTCGACAAACTCGATGTTGAAGCCCATGCGTTGCAGTTGCACATAGAATTGCGATGCCTCGCGCAGAGCGTTTTTGATGCGACGTATCTTGGTTATTTGGCTACCGATGTGGAAGTGGATAAATCGCAAACAGTGGGTCATCTTGCGAGAGCGCAAGAATTCGAGTGCTTCGAGCAATTCGCTTGAGTTGAGGCCGAATTTGCTGGCGTCACCGCCCGATTCTTCCCACTTGCCACTACCCGAGCTGGCGAGTTTGATGCGGATACCAATATTGGGCTCTACTTTGAATCGCTTGGCAATCTCGGCTATTTTCTTCAATTCGTTGAGTTTTTCAACGACAAGGAAGATGCGACGACCCATTTTCTGAGCAAGCAAGGCAAGCTCGATATAGGCCTCGTCTTTGTAGCCATTGCATATAATGAGAGAGTTTTTGTCGGTGTTGATGGCCAATACAGCGTGCAACTCGGGCTTCGAGCCGGCTTCAAGACCTATGTTGAATTTCTTGCCGTGGCTTACAATCTCTTCTACCACCGGTCGCATTTGGTTGACCTTGATGGGGTAAATGATGAAGTTTTGTGCAGTGTAGCCATACTCCTCGGCTGCTTGGCGGAAGCAATTGGAAATCTTCTCGATGCGGTTGTCGAGAATGTCGGGGAAGCGTACGAGTACGGGAGCTGTCACGTCGCGTAGTTGTAACTCATCCATCAACTCGCGTAGGTCTACCGAGGCGTGGTTTTCGCGCGGAGTTACTTGTACATGACCTTTGTCGTTGATCGAAAAATATTTCAAACCCCAGCCATTGATGTTATACAATTCGGCCGAGTCTTCGATGCGCCATCTTCTCATTTCGTTGGTTACTTGTTTTTGTTGTATTGTTATAGTATGTATTTGAACTCACAAAAATACATATTATAATTTAAAAACACCCCTAAGAAATGACTAAAGTTTAATTTGTTATGTTTTTGAAGGTTGTTTTCTTGATTTTATGCAAAAAACAGGTGTTCTATGCATATTTTTACGCCTATGAGTATGAGTATAACGCCACCTATTATCTCGGCGCCTTTCTTGAGATAACATCCGATTTTCTTGCCAATATATAGGCCGGCCATAGAGAAAATGAATGTGGTAATACCTATGACTATAGCCGATTCTATGATGTTGACATGCAAGAATGTGAGCGAAATGCCTACTGCCATGGCATCGATGCTGGTGGCAAGTCCCATGGTCATGGCTGTGCGGGTGCAGCATGGGTCGAAACACTCTTGCTCCTCGTTGCGAAGAGCCTCAATTATCATGCGACCTCCTAAGTAGAGTAGCAATCCCAATGCAATCCAGTGGTCGTAGCTTTCGATAAGGTCTCTAAAGCCTACACCAAGCAGCCATCCCACAACGGGCATGAGACCTTGAAATACAGCCAATATAAGGGCGAATTTACATGCACGACGAGTGGTAAAGGGCTGCATGAGTGTTCCACTTGTGAGCGATACGGCAAAGCTATCCATACACAATCCGATAGCAAGGATGATGAGCGAGAATAGTGTCATGAGTTTTTTATAGTTAATAAAAACGGGAGAACTCGGCTCTATGAGCGTCGTCTCCCGTCATCACACACACATAACACACATTACTATAACCACTGTTGTGCCCCAAAGGTTCGCTGTGGATCGTAATTTTTTTGCTGTAATGATGTGTGATGACCGGTTATTAAAATGTTTGCATATCTACGAGGTGCTTGTAATAGCCATCTTTGGCCACAAGCTCGTCGTGTTTTCCTTGTTCAACAATTTGACCTTCGTGTACGACGCAGATGAGGTCGGCATTGCGTATGGTCGATAGGCGGTGTGCCACGACAAGAGTCGTGCGGTTGCGCATGAGCTGTTCAAGTGCTTCTTGCACAAGTCTTTCCGACTCGGTGTCGAGAGCCGATGTTGCCTCGTCAAGAATGAGTATGGGCGGATTCTTGAGTATGGCACGAGCTATACTTATGCGTTGACGTTGACCACCCGACAGCAGGCATCCACGGTCGCCAATGTTGGTGTTGTAACCCTCCTTGGTTTCCATGATGAAGTTGTGCGCGTTGGCAATGCGAGCCGCTTCCATCACTTGCTCCATGGTAGCATCTTTTACGCCAAAGGCTATGTTGTTGAAGAAAGTATCGTTGAAGAGTATTGCCTCCTGGTTTACGTTGCCCATGAGCTCGCGCAGGTCATGCACCTTGACGTCTTTTATATTCACGCCGTCGATATATATACCGCCCTCGTTTACATCGTAAAATCGGGGTAAGAGGTCGGCAAGGGTTGTCTTTCCCGAGCCCGATTGTCCTACAAGGGCTATTGTTTGTCCGCGCTTGATATTGAGAGTTACATTTTTTATCACATAGTCGTTGCTGTATTTGAACGATACGTTGCGGTACTCTATACCTTGGCGCAACTCGGTGAGTTGAGTAGGATTTTGGGGGTCTTGTATGGGGTTGGGGGTAGATAGCAGTTTGTCTATGCGCTCCATCGCTGCCAATCCGCGTTGTACGGCATACATACCCTTAGATAAGTCTTTTACGGGGTTGATGATGCTGTAGAATATAATCAAGAAGTAGATAAACTGTGCAGCATCGATGGTACTACTGCCCGAGAGGATGAGGCTACCGCCAAACCACAGCACAATAACGATGGTTGCAGTGCCAAGAAATTCGCTCATGGGGTGAGCCAAGGCCTGACGACGAGCCACGCGCTTGTTCTGGTTGAAGTAGGTGTTGAGTATGCCGTGAAATTTGCTTGCAATCTTCTTTTCGGCGTTGAATGCCTTGATAATGCGCATGCCGCCCAGGGTCTCTTCAATCGATGCCATGATGGTTCCCCAGCAAGATTGTAGCTCTTTCGACTGCCTTTTCAGTGAGCGACCTACGCGACCCATCAGGAGACCGGCAGTGGGAAGTAGTATGAGCACAAAGAGTGTGAGTTGCCAACTGATGAAGAACATCATCGAGAGGCACACGATAATCATGATGGGGTCTTTGAAAATCATTTCGAGCGACGACATGATAGAGGTCTCTACCTCGGCAGTATCGCCTGTCATGCGAGCCATGATATCGCCTTTGCGTTCGTTCGAGAAAAATCCGATGGGCAAGGTGAGTACCTTGTCGTGTACATGACCTCGTATGTCTCTCACTACGCCATTGCGCAGGGGTATCAAGAAGAATGAGCTGAGGTAGGCGCTACCCGTTTTCATAGCGGTGGTGACGGTAAGAAAAACGCCCAATAGTAGTATGGTGGTCGATGGACCAAAGTGCTCGATAGCTTGTGCTGTAGTATAGTAGAAGTTGTTGATAGCAACGTCTTTAAGGTTGCTTATATCCCACTCCATATAGGTGTATTCACTCACATTGCCGGTCTTGAAGAGCATCTCCAATATGGGCATAATCGTAGCAAACGAAAAGAGTGTGAAAAGCGATGTGAGGATATTGAAAAAAATATTGAGCGCGAGGTAGTGCTTGTAGGGTGGAACAAATCGGCGCAATATGGATATGAATTCTTTCATGTACTGTTGTATGAATGAGTGTGCAAAGATAGTGTTTTGCAATGAGATATAGGGTGCAATTGTATAAAATTAGTAAATAATAACGCAACACTCTTGAGCGGAGGCAGTATAAAAGAAAAATTTTTTTCAAAAAGAATTAAACTTTTAGTTTAAGTTGTAGTCTTATGTGCAGTTTCAAAAGAATAAAATCCTTATTTATGAGACATAAAATATTTTTGTTGCTCATTCTTATGAGCTTGACTTTTTCTGTGGTGTCTGTGGCACAGCGAGTTAGTGTGAGCGGTGTTGTGCGCGATGCTGCCGACAACGAGCCATTGCCTCGCGTCAGTGTACGCTTGTTGCAAGCCCGGGATAGTGCCTATGTAGCAGGTACAACCGGTAATGCCGAAGGTCTCTTTCGCATCAACGAGGTGCCTCATGGCAGTTATATTGTGCAGTTTTCTTTCTTGGGCTACAGCACGCAGTATGTCAATATCAACACCCGCTCGGTACGCTCGCAGTATAACATGGGCGAGATATTGATGAGTACAGGCGATATTCTCCTCAAGGAGGCTACTGTTGTGGGCAAGGCTCCCGAGGTGGTAGTGAAGGAAGATACCATTGAGTTTAATGCCGACTCGTACAAAACTCAGCCGAGTGCTGTAGTTGAAGACTTGCTCAAGCGACTGCCGGGTGTTGAAGTTGACGAGACAGGTAAGATTACTGCCAACGGTAAAGAGGTGACTAAAATCTTGCTCGATGGCAAAGAGTTCTTCTCGGACGACCCCAAGGTAGCATCGAAAAATATCCCTGTCGAGATGGTGCAAAAGTTGCAAGTAGTAGACCGCAAGAGCGACTTGGCTCGTATTACAGGTGTAGACGATGGTGAGGAAGAGACAGTTATCAACCTTACTATCAAGCCCGGTATGAAGCAAGGTTGGTTTGGTGAGATACAAGGTGGATATGGCTACCGCTTGATAAACAGTAGTGTGGATCAAACAAGCCCCCACCGCTATCAAGGTGGAGCTATGGTCAACTATATAAAGGACGATGACCAATTTACACTTATTCTCAACTCGAACAACGTAAACAGTATGGGCTTTACCGACCAAGGTCAAGGCCAATTCCGTCGCTGGGGTGGCAATAATGGTATTGCTACGTCGCACAGCTTGGGTTTGAACTTCAATGTGGGTAATCAAGAGATATTCCGCGTGGGTGGTGACGTGATGTACTCATACAACGATCGCGATACACGCAAGCGCAGTGAGCGTCAAGACTTCTTCAGCGATAGTACCTCGTACAGCGACCTACGTTCGGAGTCGCGCGACATCGGTCAACAAATCAATGGTCGCTTCCGCATACAATGGAACCCCGACTCGTTGAATACGTTTGAGTTCCGTCCGCAAATTTCGGTAAACTTCAACGATTCGCGTCTTCTCGAAGAGTCGAATACCTATGCAGGTGATGCTGCACGTACGCAAGTCAACCGCAACTACAACTACAACAATAGTAATGGTGTGAACTTGCGCACATCGGGTGAGTTGATTTATAACCGTCAACTTGCTTCTAAGCCCGGTCGTTCTATCAGTATTCACGGTCGCTACAACTTCTCTAATACGACCGAGACCGGCAATAGTATAGACAAAACTTGGTATTATCTCTTGAATGATACTACTGATTTGAATCAGACCAGCAACGACCACTCTTGGAGCAATGGCTACTCGGCTCGCTTTACCTACACCGAGCCTATCGGTAAGCCCGAGAAAGGTATGTTCTTAACATTTGCTTTGCGTAGTGAAGGAAACTTCCGCAACGCTGATAAGTATACCTATACAGCCGATGAGTTTGGTGTTTATCCGTTGGAACCCGATACAGCCTATAGTAATAGCTTCCGCAATATGAACATTACCAATAGTGCACAGATTGGTTTCCGTCACGTTACTCGCAACCTCAACTACAATGTGGGATTGTCATTTGAGCCCACAACAACATCGTCGCAAGACCTTATGAAGCCCCTCAACAACATCGATGCTTATACAGTATATAACTGGGCTCCTTTTATGTGGCTTACTTATAAGGTCGACAAGCAAACATCGTTGAGATTGTGGTATAATGGTCGTACCGAGCAACCCACTATTGCTCAATTGCAACCCGTGCCCGATATATCAAATCCGTTGAATATCGTAGTGGGTAACCCCGACCTCTCTCCCAGCTTCACACACCGCTTGCGCTTGCGCTTCAGTGATTATGATACCAACACACAACGCTCTATCATGGCGCACTTGCGTGCCAACTACACCATGAACAGCATCATTTCGGCTACCGAATACAACTCGGAGACCGGTGGTCGCCTCACAACCTATGAGAACGTAGATGGTGTGTGGAGTGTCAATGGTATGTTTATGATTACCCTGCCATTTAAAGATAAGCGTTGGCAATTGAACAACTTTACCCGTTTGGGCTTCAGTAGCAGTGCGGGTAAGAACAATGCCGAGCTCAACCGTGCCAACCAATTTACTGCCGGTGAGAGCCTTTCGTTGGCATTCCGTAGTACCTATTTCGACACAGAGTTGCGTGGCCGTTACGACTTGCAACATGTGCGCAATACCGTGCAAACCGGAAACAACCGCACCGTACACACCTATGGTGGTACTTACAGCTTTACAGTCAACTTGCCCTTTGGCATGACAATAGGTAGCGATATAGGTTACACCGGCAATATGGGTTATACCGATGGTTATAATCAAGATGTGTGGATGTGGAATGCTCAGATTTCGTATTCGTTCCTTGCCGGTCGCAATGCAACTCTTACGCTCAAGGGTGTAGACTTGCTCAACCAATCGAACAACATTCAACGTACCGTAACCGGTAACTACCTCGAAGACGTTGAGTACAATACATTGGGTCGCTACTGCATGCTTTCGTTCAGCTACCGCTTCAATACGTTTGGCAAGGACAAGCCTCAAATGCGCGGACAGTTTGGTCCCGGCTTCGGACCTCCTCCCGGTGCTCCCGTAGGTCCTCCTCCCAGACATCATTAATGCGCTAAGACAAATAAGACATATCGGTCAACTCGGTAATCTATCGGGTTGACCGATTTCTATATAACAAAGGCTTGCCTTTTGTGATGTATTTTGTATCTTCGCTATCCCAATATATAGTTATGAGTAGAATAGAAGAGGAGAAACGTGTTGTGGAGCTGATGATACGGCTCTATTGTCGCCACAAAGAGGGCAATGCCGAGCTGTGTGAGTCGTGTCAAGCATTGCTCCAATATGCACATGCTCGCTTGTCGAAGTGCCCGTTTGGCGATAAGAAAAGTACCTGCCGATTGTGTACCATTCACTGCTATAAACCCAATATGCGCGACAAGATGCGTGCTGTGATGCGATATGCCGGCCCTCGCATGTTGCTGCATCATCCGTGGTATGCGCTCAAACATATATGGCAGGAACTACGATAGCCCCTGCCATAGAGATAAGTGAGTGTGAGATACCTTATTTTTTCAAAAACCGGTCGAATGATGCCGATTGCTCGGTGCATATCGAGTCGTTGGCATCGATATAAATGAGGTAATAGGCCAGCTCCTTGTTTTCTGTTGCAACTTCACGCGCTTTTTCGCGTCCCATCACCATCAGCGCTGTGGCATAGGCATCGGCCTCTATCGAAGTGGGTGCTATGACAGTGGCGCTGAGTACGTCTTGCTCGGCCGGAAAGCCCGTAGCCGGATTGATGGTGTGACCGTACTTGCGACCGTTGCGCTCATAGAAGTTGCGGTAGTTGCCACTTGTAGCCAATCCGTATCGGCCATCGAGCAGGGCAATGGCTTGCAAGTTGCTATTGTTGCCGTCGGGGTCGTCCTCGGGGGTAACTATGCCAATGTGCCAGGCAGTGCCGCGCTGATTGTGACCCGATGTGCGCACCTCGCCACCTACCTCTATCATGTAGTTGGTTGCCCCATGAATGTCGAGCAAATGAGCTATGAGGTCGCATGCGCAGCCGTCGCCCAAAGCTGAGAAGTTGAGCAAGAGGCGAGGGTCTTTCTTGATAACTTTGCCATCGACAAGCGCAACTTTATTGTAGCCTACAAATTGGCTGAGACTATCTATCACCGCTTGTGTAACGGTTGTGCTATCGGTCTTGAAGCCAAATCCCCAAGCATTGATATAGGGTGCGCAAGTAACATCGAGTGCGCCATGGGTAGCCTCGGCCACTTGCATGGCTGTGTTGAAAACCATTGTGAAGATACTGTCGATCTCAACCTCTTCGTTGCGATTGACGTGTGCTATAATAGATGTGCTATCGAAGGGGTTTATCGCCTTGTAGTAGTCGCGCATGACTTGGCGTATCTCGTTTTCGAGATTTTGGTTTGCCTCGTATTTTACCGAGTAGGGCGTGTGTAGCTCGTAGCACACCATCTCGCGAAACTCCTTGCGAGGAGTGCAGCCTATAGTCAATATGACGAGCAGGACGATGAATACCGTAGCAATGTGTTTCATGACTTATCGGATGTTGGCAATACTTATGATATCGGCAAAAACACCTGCTGCAGTGACACCGGCACCAGCACCGTAACCTTTGATAATCATAGGATATTCGCGATAGCGGTCGGTCGTAATGAGGATAACGTTGTTGCTTCCTTCCAATTGGTACAAGGGGTGAGAGCTGTCGACTGCTTGCAAGCCAATCTTGGCGTGACCATCGTTGAGGCTTGCTACATAGCGTAGATGTTTGCCTTCGTCGGTATATTGACGGCGCATGCTTTCAAAGTCGGCATCCAACGTTTTTATTTGCTCCATAAAGCTGTCGAGATCTTTGCCAAAGAACTCTTGAGGGATAAAGTGGTCTATCTCTACATCTTCTTGCTCTATGGCATATCCGGCCTCACGAGCCAAGATAACCAATTTGCGCAAGACATCTTTGCCACTGAGGTCTACGCGAGGGTCGGGCTCGCTGTATCCTGCCTCTTGAGCCATCTTGATGGCTTGGCTCAGGGGTATCTCGCTGCTGATGGTGTTGAAGATATAGTTGAGTGTGCCCGACAAAACAGCATCAATGTGCAAGATACTGTCGCCACTGTTGGTGAGGGCGTTGATAGTATTGATGATGGGCAGACCGGCACCTACATTGGTCTCGAAGAGGAACTTCACATCGCGTGCATTGGCAGTCTCTTTGAGCATGATGTAGTTGTTGTAGCTGCTCGATGCGGCTATCTTGTTGGCTGCTACAACCGATATGTTGTGTGACAAGAGGTCGTAGTATTGTGCTGCAACATCGTTACTGTCGGTGCAGTCGACAAATACCGAGTTGAACATATTCATGCGTATAATCTCCTCTTTGAAGAACGATGGAGTAGATACGATGTCGGAGGCGTCGAGTTGCTTGCGATAGGTGGCAAGGTCGATACCGTCGCGGTTGAATATGCAGTTGTGAGAGTTGCCAATACCCACCACGCGCAAGCACAAGGCTTTGTTGTGAAGGAGGTTGTCTTGCTGCTTGGCTATTTGCTTGAGCAAGTCGCCACCTACGCTACCCACACCCATAACAAAGAGGTTGAGTACTTGCGAGCTTGAGAGGAAGAATGAGTCGTGAATGGCATTGAGCGACTTGCGCAGATCGCACGACTTGATAACGATAGAGATATTCATCTTTTGTGCACCTTGAGCACAGGCAATGGTGTTGATGCCACTACGGCCCAATGTGCTGAATAGCTTACCGGCGATACCGGGAGCATGTTTCATGTTCTCGCCTACGATAGCCACGGTAGCCAATTCGCGCTCGGCGCGTGCGGGACTCATCTCACCTTGTTCTATTTCTATGGCAAACTCTTTGTTCAGTACCTCTACGGCCAAGTCGGCATCGGCGTTACGCACGGCAAAAGAGGTGCTATTCTCGGACGATGCTTGCGAAACCATAAATACGCTCACGCCCGATTGTGCCAATGAGTTGAAGATGCGAGAGTTGACACCCACAACACCTACCATGCCCAGACCGGTAACAGTGATGAGACATGTGTCGTTGATAGAAGAAATACCCTTGATAGCCTTGCTGTTGGGGTCGTTGTCATTGTTGATGAGTGTGCCCGGAGCGGTGGGATTGAAGGTATTCTTGATAACAATGGGTATGTTTTTGTGGTATACGGGGTATATTGTGGGAGGGTAAATTACCTTTGCGCCGAAGTTGCACAACTCCATGGCTTCGGTAAAAGACAGTTTCTCAATAACATAGGCCGATGATATAACTCGTGGGTCGGCGGTCATGAAGCCGTCGACATCGGTCCATATCTCTAAGCGGTTGGCATCGAGTGCTGCCGCCAAGATGGCTGCTGTGTAGTCCGAGCCTCCGCGACCCAGGTTGGTGGTGTCGCCACTCTTGAGGTCGGCCGATATAAATCCGGGTACGAGCACGCGGCGAGGTTGCTGTGCAAAGGCCTCGGCAATGAGGCGGTTGGTGGTGTCGAAGTCGACAATATGCTTGTTGAATTGTGTCTCGGTCTTGATAAATGTGCGAGAGTCGAAGAGTGTAATGCCTTCGATAACACGGCTCAATATGGTAGACGACAAGCGCTCGCCATAGCTTACTATGGTGTCGAGAGTCTTGGTAGAGAGGTCTTTGATGAGAAATACGCCACGGTATATGTTATTGAGCTCGTCGAGCATTCCGTTTACACGGGTCTCTATTTCGTTGCGATATTGTACGGGAACAACGCCTGCTATCACATCGCTGTGTCGTGTGCGTATATCTTGCATGCTTTCGGCATAGCTCTCATCTCCATTGCTTGCCTTGTTGGCTGTGGCAATGAGCCTGTCGGTAATACCACCCAATGCCGATACAACGACAATGACACTTTCATCGCATTGCTCGACAATCATTTTTACGTTCTTGATGCTATCTATCGAACCTACCGAGGTTCCTCCAAACTTCAATACTTTCATTTATATTCTGTTATATTGTTCCGATGTCTTGATGCCTTATTGGTGAACATCGCGCGTACTACGTGCGTGTGTATCAGGTTGCAAAGTTAATAAAAAATACCGAAAAGTAATGCGATGGTGTAATGGCGTGATGTTGTGGGACGAGAAATCAACTTCCACGAGGTTTCATTTGCATATTGTTTGGGTGCTTGCTATATTTGCATAATGCAAGATAAGAATCATCATATAGCGTTGTGCGACCAGCCCTTTGAGCCCGACGACTTGTATCGTCGCAGGGTGTCGCACTTTGCTCAGCTCGATGTGCGCAATGGCGATGTTGTGATGTTGGGCGACAGCCTTATCAACTGCTGCGAATGGCACGAGTTGATGGGTGATGCGCGCATAAAAAATAGAGGCATCAATGGCGACACTGTGGCCGGAGTGAAGCACCGCGTGCCTACTATTATGAGTGGTGCTCCCGACAAAGTGTTCTTGATGGTGGGTATCAACGATGTGTCGCACAATATACCTCCTGTCGATATTGCTCATGCTATTGTGTCGCTTGTCGATTATATGCACGCACTATCGCCCACTACACGCTTGTATGTGCACAGTCTGTTGCCATTTGATAGCTCTTATCACTACGCCTCACTTGCCGGAAAGCTGCAAGATGTACTTTATATCAACCGCCTCTTGCAGGAGTATGCCCCGGCACATCGTTATCGATTTATTGAGTTGTATAGCCACTTTGTCGACTCGGCAACCGGAGTGCTTGCCCCCTCTTATACAACCGATGGCTTGCACCTTACGGGTAGCGGATATGCTTTGTGGGCGAGGTTGTTACAACCCTATATAGCCGAGTAGTATATGAAAGAAAGATATATAATCCTATTGTTGAGTATTGTGGCAAGTTGTGGCGTATGGGCGCAATCGGCTACCGATAATATTGTGAAAGACATAGAGTCAATAGCACAACAGCAAGCCACGCTCACTATAGCCGAGAGTGACTCGGTAGCACGTGAGTGGGTAGGTGCGATACCGCAAGATGAGTTGCTCACCTATGCTATGCATGCACAAAAGATACTTTATCCTCCCTACAGCACCCACAATGGGCGTATTGCTTACCGAGTGCTATTGGAAAGATTGTTGCAGAGTGGTGGTGACGAGCTCGTCTTGTTGCGATATAGATACATGTACGAGTCGTTGTGCCACAATAATGAGGGAGATGAGGCCACCGACTTTGTATACTATGATGTAAATGACCAAGAACACTCCTTGCATAGCCTCCGAGGTGCGAGAACGCTTGTTATATTCAACGACCCTGAGTGCGAAGATTGTGCCGCATTGCGCCGGCATATCGTTGCCGAATGTGAGTTGCAGGGAGAGGTGATAGATGCCGATACAAGGGTGCTGGTAGTCTATCCCGATGAGCCTACCGATGAGTGGCGAGAAGCCATTGCACACTATCCCGACAGTTGGATTGTGGGTTACTCGCCCGATGTCTCAGACTTGTATGACCTGCGCACCTTGCCATCGACCTATTTGCTCGACAACGACCACACGATACTCCTGCGCGATGCGCACACATACATCACTGATGCTCAATAATTCTACAATACAAAATAGAAGTCGCCCCACTATCACAGCGAGGCGACTTCTATTTAAGGAGTATCTTATAATTGTCCTATAAAAACCTATTCTCTGATAATCATAACGAAACCTCCACCTTGAGCCATATCGACGCGAAGTGTGTCGGTGCTTTTTACTCGTTTTATCTCTCTCTTATATGAAGTAGCAATAGTATTGCTCTCATGTGTGTCGCAGAAAATCTCCACTTCATACACCTTGCCTTTGGGCAGGAAAGAGAGGTCGATATTGACCTTGCGAGCGTTCCAATCATTGATACCACCCACATACCAAGTATCGCCCGATTGACGAGCCATTACCACGTATTCGCCATAACGGGCGAGTAGGGGTATAGTCTTGTCCCATGTGGTGGGTACTTGCGAGAGATAGCGCAATATGTCGGGGTATTTACGATATTCGTCGGGCGAGTCGGCCAGCATAGAGAAGGGCGAGTCGATAATGAGGTATAGAGCCATATCGTGACAACGTGTGCCCAATGTCATGGGTAGGTCGCGATCGATAGGGCGGAATACTTCGCGTGTAGCATTGCGCATAGAGCCGGGGGTATAGTCGGTACCACCACACAACATGCGTGTAAAGGCATTCTGTATGCGGTATACGGGGTCGCTCGATGTATCCCACTTGGCACACTCGGCACCACGCATAGCCTCGTAGGTGAGAATGTTGGGGTAGGCGCGGTGCAAACCGGTGGGCTTGCTACAGCCGTGGAAGTCTACCATCAAATGACGCTCGGCGCAAGCCTTGGCCAAATCTTCATACTCGGGTATCATACCGGCATCGTCACGATCGAAGAAGTCGATTTTTACACCCACAGCGCCCCATGAGCTGATAGAGTCGAGATAGATGTGCTTGTTGTGGAAGAGTGTAGCAGCCACAGTCCACAACCACACGCCCACTTCCTTCTCTTTGCCGTAGCGTATAACCTCTTTGATGTCGATGTTTGTGTTGAAGTTGAGGTGGTCAAATACATTGCTCCATCCGGCATCTACCAATAGGTATTCTATGCCGTTTTCTGAGGCAAAGTCGATATAATACTTGTACAGCTCGGTAGTGAGGTGGCGCGATTTGAACGGAGCATTCTCCAAGATAGCGCAGTGCCACCATTCCCAAGTAGCCTTTCCGGGACGTATCCAATCGGTATCGGTTATTTGTTGGGGTTTGGCCAGCAAGTAAACCATTTCGTTGGTGAGTAGGCTGCGGTCGTCGTCACTCACCATGATGATGCGCCAGGGGAAGGCATGTTGAGCCGAAACGCGAGCCAAGTAGCTCTCGCGCTCTTTTACCACGGTAATGAAGTTACCCCAACTACCCATCTCTATGCGACGCGGATATTGCGCCCAATGGCCACACATCACTCCTTGTTCTTTTTTGAGATACATGCCCGGATAGTTGTGCAAGTCCGACTCGGCCACAACCACTTTATAGTCGTGCTTGCGGTTGTCGAAAAGCATAGGTGTTAGGCCCCACTCGCCATCGCGCATATCCGATAGCTGGTTGTATAGGGTTTGTGTCACCTCCCACGATGTGTAGGTAGTGGTGTCGGGCAGTGTTACTGCCGGATTGTTGGTAACATTGAAGGTGGCTGTCTCGTGTGCTACAATGAGCGAGTCGGTAGCCGAACCCAGACCTACAAAGCGGTAGGCCGCACCTTCGTTGTAGAGACGGAAGTGTACGGCATATTCTTGGCCAAAGGTCAAGACCAATTCGTTATAGCAATCGGCTATCTCCTTGTTCTTGCCCATGAGCGGATATACCATTTCGTTGTGTGACGAAGTAGAGGCATTGGAAATGGCGGTTGTACCATTCCACATGCGGCCGTCGTGCATCATCAGTCCTATGGGCGATGAGGCTACAACCTCATTATTGTCCATCGACAAGGTATAATAGAGGCGGGGCTCGGTGTTGATACCCATCTGCAATCGTCCGTTGGGCGATGAGAGGGTATAAGTAGCAGCATGACAGTTGGCTATAAGGCCAACTGTCATTACTGCGACACAGGTTATTGTCTTAATCAATTTGTACATTATGAATGGATTAAATCATGTTTACTTGAGCACCTTGGTGGTTGATATCGAGACTCAATACCTCGGCAAGGAAGTTGTGTGCTTTCTCGGTATCGCCCAATCCGCTGTAACCCAATCCCATCACGTAACAGCAGTGGATGCGGTTGCGTTTGTTGAGATCGTCGTCCCAGATGGCCAAGTCGGGAAGTGATACAGCAAAGTAGTCTATGCGACAATTGTCGAAAAGGTGCTTTTCGCCATGTTTAATGAGCTTGTTAAATCGGCTACGAGCTTTGTTCTCCTCGCCCAACTCACGCCATGCCAAGCCTTGGAAGTAGATATTGTCGGGTTGTTGGTCGTTGTAGAAGAATGCTTGTTGGGGCTCGTCACTACCGATAGTGGCAATGGTGAAGCAACGGTTGGCTTCTTCGATATTGTTCATGCCCTTGTGAGCAAGTCCTTTGTAGTACCAAATGTCGTTTTCCTCGGCATTTTGCAACTTACCCTCGCCCAGGTTGTGGGGATATTGCTCGGTCTCGGTCAAGAGTGCCAAAGCCTCCTCATAGCGTTGTTCGGCAATGGCTTTCTTGGCAAGCTCTACGCGACACAATACATATTGGCCGGTAATCTTACCCTCGCCACCTTCCCACGGGTGGAATTTGCGAGTAGCAATCATTTGGCGAGCCTCCTCGTAGCGACCCAATTGGTTGTAGAGTGTGATGCGCTCGATAGACAAGTCGTCGCGTTCCTCTACTTGCTCAAGGTGTTGTTCCAAGAAATCGAGGCGGGTTTGGTAGGGATAGCCCAACTTCTTGTAGAGCTGGTCGAGCTCCATGAGGATGCGTGAGTCGGTAGTATCGAGGGCGTATGCCTTTTCGAGCATCAAGCGAGCTTGTTCCTTCTCGTTGCGCTTGTTGTAGTAGGCCAAAGCCAAGTTGCGCCATGCGGTGGGGAAGGTATCATTGAGTTGTGTTGACAACACCCATGCCTCAATAGCCTCGTTGTAGCAACGTGCTGCATACCAGAAGTTACCCAATGCGTAGGCAGCCTTTGAGCAACCTTCGGCATTTACTCTGATAGCATCTTGCAAGATGTTAACCTCTTCGATGCGGTTGGGGAAGCAGTAGCTGTGGTCGCACTCTTCGCCACGTTTGTAGTATTCGAGAGCTTTGGCCTCGTTGCCCATGCGCGAGTAGAAATAACCTACGGCGTAGGCGGCAACGGGATATACATCTTGAGTGTGTTGCATGTAGTCGTCGAGCAAGGCGATAGCCTCTTCGTAATTGCCCGATGAAGCAAAGTCGAGAGCATACTCGATGCAACCATGTGACCAACCACGCATCATGTCGCGCAATTCGTTCAACGTCTCCTCGTTGCGAGTAATCAAGTAGCGCTCGTAGCGACAACCCATATTGAAGCGGTCTATTTGCAATGAGTCGTCTATCCACTTCAATGCCTCTTCTGTGCGACCCAAGTAGCGCAAGATAGTAGCCTTGAGTTGACGAGCCTTGTGGTTGTGCCAGTTGCGCACCAAGGCACGCTCTACGTTGTTCAAAGCCTCGGTATAGTCGCCACGCATAGTGTCTATCAATGCGATATTGTAGTATGCAGCATCTTGCCATGCGGCATTCCAAGTAGCCTTGAAGAAGGCTTCGTAGGCCTCGTCATACTTATGTTGCATCTTGCAGCTCCATCCCAAGTTGTAGTATGGCTCGCCATCGTAGGGGTTGGGGTTGCGGTCGGTGAGGGTTTCGATAGCTGTGCGGAAGTAGGGCTCGGCCTGAGTAAAACATCCCTTGCGCATCAATAACAAGCCCACGGCATTGTTACAACGTACATCGCCCGGCTCGCGGCGCAATGCCTCGTTGTAGTAGTCCATAGGATTGTAGGTTGCATGGCGATATTGCTCCAAGTGCAAGCCTGTAAGGTACAATTGCTCGATAGAGGCTATGTCTTGCGGATCTTTGGCAGCCTTGGCAGGGTCGGGTATGGGTTTAATCTCGGGTTTATCGGCACGATAAGAGAGAATAGTGCGACCACAAGCGTTCTTTATCTCGGTAATGAGGTTTTCGGGCAAGATACCTACTGCTTTGAAGCTGTCGATATAGGGCGTGCGAGGCGAGCAGTCGATAGTCTTGTCGAGGTATACAACGCCGTCGGCATCTTTTACCACAACGTGCAACTGTTTCTCTACACCGGTAGTGTAAAGGATGATTTTGCCTTCGCCTTGCTCGTCTACCTCTACGTTGAGAATAGCATCTTTGGTGGCATTCTTTACATAGCCAACCTCGCTATAGGGCATGAAGTATTGTACCCAAGATTTCTCCTCATAGGGTTGCAACCAAGAGAAATCGGGTTGGTTGTCGGTAAATACACCTGTCATAAGCTCGATGTAGGGTCCGTCCTCGTCTGTGAGGTTGCGGTCCCATGCAATACCAAAGTCGCCACAGCCCCAAGTCCATTGTTTTTTACCGGGCGAAACGTGGTGGTTGGCAACGTGCAACAAGCCACCCTTTACATCGGCCTCATATCCGCCCACAAAGTCGTAGCGTGACTTGATGGCCATGTATGATGTGGGTACGGGAATGTTCTTGTACTTCGAGATATCGACACCGGCCGAGTAGTCTTGCTTGTAATATACGCCTGTAGCGATGGGGAAAGACGAAACGTCGCGCTTACCGTGGTCGAATACTGCATTTACATCAGGTGGGAACACCGAGTAGTAGTGGTCGTTGACAACAACAGCGGGGTTGGCCCACCACAAGAAGGTTTGGGGGAAGGCTGTGCGGTTGTATATCTTGACATTTATCTCAAGATAGGCTTTGTCGGGGTGAAGTGTAAAGCCTTGCATACCCTTGGTGCGGAACATGCGCTCTACCTCGCTACACCACACTGTGACACTACCATCGGCATTGTGTTCGATAGCATAGTCGGTGGGAAGGAAGGTTGAAGGACGGTGGTGTTGAGGCCAGTTGAACTCTATACCACCCGAGATCCAGGGGCCTGTGAGACCCACCAATGCGGGCTTAACAACTTGGTTGTAGTATACAAAGTGGCGTTGCTTGATTTTGTCGTATGCCATGTGAACACGACCACCCAACTCGGGGAGAATCATGATTTTTATATACTCATTTTCCAAGAAGAAGGCTTTGTAGGCTTTCTCGGTTTTTTCGTCCGAAATTTTCTCTACAACGGGGTAGGGATACACTTTGCCACTACTACCTTGGTATACACGTTTCTCAAGGAAGATGGGGTTTTTCTCTTCGGCACCAATCTCGTAGGTGGGCAGCATAACAACTTCTTGCCATGCACGCACTTCACCCGGAGTATTGACAGTGCTACGAATAAGATATTCGGTGATTTTTTCCATATCTATATTTATTTAACCAATTCTTTTTCAATTTCTTCGAGGCTCTTGCCTTTGGTTTCGGGCAAGAACTTCACTGTAAAGATACCGCCGGCCAAGCATATAATGCCATACAACCAGAATGTGCCTGCAGCTCCCAAGCCTGCGTTGAGCATGGGGAAGGTGTAGGTGAGCAAGAAGCAAGCAGCCCACAATGCAAATGTGCATACCGACATGGCAATACCACGCACACGGTTGGGGAATATCTCCGATACGATCACCCACATAACGGTGGCGAGGGTCATAGCATAGCAAGCGATGGCGCACACTACAACCACAAGCACGATGATGCCGGTAAATTGCAAGTAGTAGAACAAGCCCATGAAGGCATATATAATGGCCAAGCCAAATGAGCCCAACAAGGCGAGTTTCTTACGACCCCAGCGGTCTACAACAAACATGGCGATAATTGTGAATATCACGTTGGTGATACCTGTAACAACGATGTTCATCAACACGTCCGAAACGCCATAGCCGGCAGCCTCGAAAATCTCTTGTGCATAGTTGAATATAACGTTGATACCGCACCATTGTTGCAATACGGCCATTACCGCACCTATGAGCAATACCAATCGCATAGAGGGGTGGAACAACTGGCGTATACCACCTTGTTGCTTGTCGTTTTTCAATGAAGCCTCGATAGTAGCCAATTCGGCACGAGCTACATCGGCACCGCCGATTTTGGTAAATACTTCAAGGGCACGATTGGTTTGACCGGTAGAGGCCAACCAACGAGGGCTTTCGGGCAAGAAAAAGCCCATGACAAAGAAGAGTACCGATGGTACCATCATAGCCCAGAACATCCAGCGCCAGCCGGTTTGACCGTTCCATGAGTTGAGTATATACTCGGCAGTGGCGTCGGCGGGTACGGGCTCGGCAATGAGCCAATTGACTATTTGAGCTGAGAGAATACCCAACACAACGGTGAGTTGGTTGATAGATACAAAGCGACCGCGCATGTCGGTAGGCGCTATCTCGGCTATATAAATGGGCGATAGGCTCGATGCAACACCAATGGCAAAACCACCTATGAGGCGATATATTGTGAAGGCTGTAAAGGTGTCGGCTGCTCCTGTACCCCATGCGGTGCAGATAAAGAGACCGGCCGATAGAATGAGAATGGGGCGTCGGCCATACTTGTCGCTGAGGGGGCCTGCTGTCAATGCGCCAAAAAGGCAACCCATCAAGGCACTACTCATGGCCCATCCTTGCATAGAAGGATTGCCGGCGATGCCAAAAAATTGTTCGTAAAAAGGTTTGGCTCCTCCAATAACTACCCAGTCGTAGCCAAAAAGCAAGCCACCCATGGCAGAGATGAGGGCTATACCAAAAAGATACGCTCGTGAATGTGTTTTCATACTATATAACTTTGGTTGATATTATTTGTGGCAAAGTAAATGCTTATTACATAGGGATAAAATGGAAAATCGCTCTATCGATATGGATTTTTTTACTTTTTTGCGACTTTTATGTCAAGTTTCTTTTTTACCTTTGTCATGTAACCTTAATTATAGATAGCCATGCCTAAACTGAAAGAGGGTTTCAGAGGTCAGCGAGCCATTATCATACCCTCATTTATTATCGACAATATCAACAAGACTCCGTTGGGTCGTCTTCTCTATATTACCGACATTGGTTTTTATCCTACCGCATCGCATCATTATCGTGAGCGCGGACACGAGCAGGCTCATGAGAATATATTGATATATTGTGTCAAAGGTGAAGGCTGGTATAAAATAAGAAATCAGAAATACACCGTATCGCAAGGCTCTTTCTTTATTATTCCTGCGCATGCGCAACATTCGTATGGCTGTAATGAAGAGAATCCATGGAGTATTTATTGGTTGCACTTTTCGGGCGAGATAGCCTCCTATTTTGCCAATGGATTTGAGATACCGACTCATGCCGTCGCTGAGGTTGGCACCTCGGGCAATACTCCGCTGGAGCTTTTTGAGGAGATATATCGTGTGCTCGACAATGGGTTTACCAACAACAATATCATGTATGCTACCTCAACGTTGTTTCACTTCCTGGGTGTATTGAAGCATTCGGGCTTGATAGAGCAGGACAACGATGCTCAACATCTCGATGTTGTAGACTTGTCGATAAGATATATGCAAGACAGACTTGCACAGCGCATCAAGCTGGTCGATATTGCCTCGGAGGTGCATCTGTCGGTGTCGTATTTTTCCAGCCTTTTCCTTAAGAAAACCGGATACTCCCCGCTACAATATCTCAACATGTTGCGCATACGCAAGGCTTGTCAATACCTTGATAACACCAATATGAAAATCAATCAGATTGCACCGTTGGTGGGTATTGACGATAACTTTTATTTCTCGCGACTATTTACAAAGATTATGGGTATAACCCCCTCGCAATATCGCACAGATAAGAAGGGCTGAGACCTCTTGTTATACAGCAATTATAGTTTTATTACTTCACTGCTGCCATTGCTATAGCCTATGTGCATGATGCAATGAGTATTGCCACATAGCTCAACAGTAGCTTGTGTGTCGTTGATGTATAGCTTGTTGAGTATATGACCGCTGTAGTTGTAGAGGGTGATTGTTTTTATCGTTGTAGCTGCAGTAGCCTCTATACCGTTGCTTGTGCGACGCAGTTGCAGTGCGTGTTGCTCGGTAGCATCAATATTGGTAAAGGGGTCGCCTTTGAGGATAAAGGTGCTCCATACTACATCGCTTTCATACTGTGGCAATATAGACTCTAACACTGTTACCTCAACATTGGCAGTATTTACTTGTTGGAACGCTTGATAGCCGAGTGTAGGTACAATGGGTGAGGGGCATGTTATGCTGCGCAGTGCGCGACAGTTGGCAAATGTCCAGTCGCCTATGGCTGTGAGGTTGTAGGGCAATGAAATAGTTGTGAGAGCTGTGCAATTGGCAAATGCACTTGCTTTTATCTCCTCAACGCTATGAGGCAGTGTGACGCTCTTGAGCGAGGTCGTTTCGTAGAACATACTACCCTCAATTGTTCCTAACTTGTGCAGATGCGACCAGTCAATGTTGCTTATAGCAGTATACATAAAGGCTTCATCGCCTATACTCTCGACAGTTGAGGGTAGCAATACGTTGTTGAGTTGCGTACAGGCGTTGAATGCTTGCGCACCCACTTCAATCAATTTTGTATCAGTAAAATCGAGGGTAGACAATATGGCACAACCGTTGAAGGCATTATCACCCAATATGCTCAATTGTGAGCCCTTGGCAATGACGACACCATCCAATTGAGGATTATAGGCAAAGGCGGCAGCACCAATCTCCTCGACCGATGCGGGTATCTCTATATTGCGAAGGCGGGTGCAACGTGATATTGCAGCCGATTTAATGGTTTTCAGCGATGGAAGTTCGCCCATGTTTGTTGTGCGTAGCACAATGGCTTGAAAGAAGGCGTTTTCACCAATCGACTCGATAGTGGTGGGGAAGTAGAACGTATTGAGGCGAGTCATGCCGGTGCTTGCATAGGGCACATAAAAGGCATTGGCCGGAATTTCGTTGGCGGCATACAATGTGCCATCTATCTCGCAAGCCTCTATTTTTGCTTCACTCATATCTATCGACTTTATATCCTTGATATTGTCGCGGATAAAGAAGAAGTCGGCAGCATTGAGCGTACCTGTCAACTTTATGTTGTTTATATCCTTGAGCGATGTACCCTCCAAAGCCGACGAAAGGTTGCCTGCGGTAACGTTGTATGTTGTTGTCTCTTGGGCAATAGCCGTTGTGGTGAGGATGAGTAAAAATAGCACAAGTGTGTGTTTGATGTGTTTCATAACTTATAATGTATCAAAGATAAAACGTGTTGAGTAGTCATAAGCCTCGCCGGGAAGCAGTAGCGTAGAGGGGAAATGTGCGTGCGCGGGGGTATCGGGGTAGAATTGTGTTTCGAGGCATAGGCCTGTAGTGGGGGCATGCGGCACACCACACTTGCCCACGGCATTGCTCTCTAAGTATCCTGCCGAGTAAAATAGTACTGCAGGAAGCGTGGTCTCTACGTGTAGGCTTCGGCCACATGTTTCTTCTATCACATGAGCGGCCTTATGCCATTCGCCCGCGGGCCCCAATGGATAGCAGTGATTGTAGCCTCTGTTCCATTTGAGTTGCTCGTTGTCGTGCTCTCGGCGCTCGCCTATGGTGCGACTTGTAGTGAAGTCGAAGGGGGTATCTTGTACCGCAACCACCTCTCCCGAAGGGATAAAGGAGGCATTGGTGTCGAGTATTCTATCTGAAAAGATTTGTAATAAATGATTGTCGACCGATTGTGCCTTGCCCGAAAGGTTGAAGTAGGCATGGTTTGTCATATTGACATGAGTAGGGGCATCGGTCGTAGCCCTGTGTCGTATGGTTACCTGGTGATCGTCGGTCATGGTATACTCTACTATGGCTTCGACTCTACCGGGAAATCCGCCTTGCAAATGAGGCGATGTGTGCATAAAGCGTATACCATTGGGTATATAGCACCATTGCCACACACAACGATGCCAGCCATCTCGGCCTCCGTGATTGGTATTGATACCATCATTGGCTTCGAGGGGATAGGTTGTGCCGTCTATTTCAATGGCGGCGTTGCGCAGACGATTGGCATATCGACCCACCGTACTGCCTATGTAACTCGTGTCGGCAAGATAACCTTGTAGGGAGTTGTATCCCAGCAATACATCGTCGAGGCGACCTTGTGCATCGGGCATTGAGGCCGATACCCATGTTGCGCCATAGTTGCTCACCTCTATATAAGCACCATCGGGGGCTGTGAGGCGAAAGAGCATGATGTCTTCATGAGAAGCATCCCATATACGACTATCGAGTTGCATGTTTTTGATATTAATATTTGTGTTTAAAGTTAAGAAAGAGAGGTGTCACTCGGTGACACCTCTCTGATGATAGTATATTAGAGAACTACTTTCACAACTTGAGCACCTACCTTCACGATGTAGATACCTTTGTTGGCGTTTACAGTAGCAGTAGCGTTGGCAGCAACGTTGCCGTTGGCTACTTGCATACCGTTTACTGCATAAACTGCATAGTTGGCAGCCTCACCGTTGTTTACAACATAGATGTTACCGCCGAAAGTATAAACGCGTACTGTTGCTACAGTCTCAACTTCCTCAACACCTGTGAGGGGGTTGGCAGCGCAAGCAGTGAATGCACTTGCTACGTTACCATTGTTGATAGCTTGTACACCGAATACATAGTCGGCAGCATCAATACCCTTGAATGTGTAAGAAGTACCGTTGAGGAATGAGCCATGGTTTGTAAACTTGAGATAACCGGTCTCGATATTGGCGGGAGCAACGGTCATAATTTCACCGTTGATCAAGTTCTTGGCATATACGTTGTAGCGGATACCATCCTCGCCCGAGATTGCGTCGTAGGCGGGAGTCCAAGTAAGTTTAACATCATTGCCGATTTGCTCATAGTATGCCTCCGACATCATAGGAGCGCTGTAGGGACGTACATAGGTGTCGTTTTGCATGATGATGTTGAACCAGTTCCAACCCTCGCCTTTGGGGTGTTGTGAGGCATTGTCACCCCAACCATATACATGAACGTCGAGGCGACCATCGTGGTTGAAGTCGAAGATGCTCACACCACCTTCGCGTACGGCAACGCCTGCGTGGTCGTAGTTTCTTGTAAATGTACCATCGCCATTGTTGAGGGCAATATTGGTGTATTTGTTAGAGCCATCCCATTGGCAGTGAGTAACAATATCGTTGTAACCGTCGTTGTTCAAGTCGCCGGCTACCATATATGCACGATTTGAAGCCCAACTCCAAGCATTGTCGCCATCATCGGCAAGACCGATTTCGCTGTTAGACTTGAATATGAAAGTGCGGTCGCCATTGTTCTTGAACATGAAGATACCGTTGTCAGTACCGTAACCCGATACGAAGATATCTTGGAAACCGTCGTTGTCGGCATCCATAACCATGAGGTTACCTTGTTCGCAACCGTGGTCGAGAGTAAGCATTGTAAAGGTCTTGTCGCCGTTGCTGAAGAATACGTTTACAACTTGCTTGCCGGCAGCGTCAGAGTAACCACCTGCGATGAAGTCCATGAAACCGTCGTTATCGAAGTCGGCAACGAAAGTACCGTTGTTGTTTACTTGCTCGATAGGTGTAGTATCGGCCTCGAAAGTACCCTTGTTGTTCCAGAACAACTTGGTGAGGCGCCAGTGGTCGTAACCATCGGCGGGCTCGCCGCTGAATACAACATCTACCCAACCGTCGTTGTTGAAGTCACCACAAGCTACGCGACCGGGTTGGACGCTGCTACCTACGGGCACATACACCTTGGCTGCAGCCAATACGGCGCTGTTGGTCTCGTCTTTTGTGAATGAGAGACCGTCGATATTCTTATAGAGGCTTACAGTGCTTGTGCCTTTAGCGTTGTCTTTGTTTGTACAAGCTACAATCACGAAGTCGAGATAGCCGTCGTTGTTGTAGTCGAGCCATTGAATACCACCGTAGCGGAGGTTGTCGAGATCTTCGAAAATCTTGTTGCCATACCATGCGTTGTTGTACTCATAGAGCACAGTCTTGTCTTGGTTGGCAAAGAGGAGGTCGAGGTTGCCGTCATTGTTGTAATCGGCAAATTGACCAGAACCACCTTGAGTCCACTCATACCAAAGTTTTGAGTCGGGGTATGTCCAAGTGGGAACAAAAGAAGCATCGGTAGAGTTGCAAGGTACGAATGCACTTGCTACGTTACCATTGTTGATAGATTGTACACCAAACTCATACTCTGCGGCATTCATACCCTTGAATGTGTATGAAGTACCGGTGAGGAATGCACCATGGTTGGTAAACTTGAGGTAGCCTGTCTCGATGTTGGCAGGAACAACCATCATTACCATACCGGTCTCTTTGTTCTTGGCGTATACGTTGTAGCGAAGAGCAGTAGCAGGGGCATCCCAAGAGAGAACTACGTCGCCTTCTACTTGCTCATAAGTAGCGTAGAGGGGAGTTGCGGGAGTTGTATAGGCAGCAACCTCAGTAGTATTTACCATGATGATGTTGAACCAGTTCCAACCCTCGCCTTTGGGGTGTTGTGAGGCATTGTCACCCCAACCATATACATGAACATCGAGGCGACCATCGTGGTTGAAGTCGAAGATGCTCACGCCACCTTCGCGTACGGCTACGCCTGCGTGGTCGTAGTTTCTTGTAAATGTACCATCGCCATTGTTGAGGGCAATATTGGTGTATTTGTTAGAGCCATCCCATTGGCAGTGAGTAACAATATCGTTGTAACCATCGTTGTTCAAGTCGCCTGCTACCATATATGCGCGATTTGA
>JAFZFQ010000035.1 GCA_017555825.1 Bacteroidaceae bacterium
CATCCGTCGTCCATTACAAACAACTCGCCACCCATCTGTGCAAAGTCTTCCATCATTTGCACCATATCTTTTTCGTTGACGTCGAGATATACACCCTCCCAACTATTCAACAATATATCACGTTGCTTATCGGCTCCGTGTACCATACCCTTGCGAGCCCAGCGGTGATAGTTGCGGCTTGCACCTCCTATACCTCTGTTGCTATAGGTATAGGCTACCTTGGGGGTAATGAAATGTTCGCCTTTGGCGAGTTTGTAGTATGACGCCTCACTGCACATGCCGGCAAAGAAATGGTGTACCTGGTTGTTGTCGCTATCGATGCGCAACGAATAGTTACCGGCCCAGCACAACACTGCACCTATCACACGACCACTGTTCTCGCAAGGAGCACCATCGAGCGAAAACATCAACTCGGGATGTGCATAGTGGGCATTGCGAGCGCCATCGGTATTGCGTATTTCCAACAAGCCATTTTCGAGGGGCTCACTTGTGAGCATAGTCTCGGCAGTCCATGCACCATGCAAGTGCGATACCCACACATCGCCACGACGCAGTGGCAAGTAGCTCGAATCGAAACGATACAATACAACAGGCTTTTTCTCACTGTGTACTACCTCGACCCACGACTCGATAATATCTTCGTTGTACAGGGTATTGTAGTGAGCAGTCACCTCAAAGGGGTATAGACGGTCTTTCAAGATAATAGCAACATGCTCACCGAGAGTTGTATGCTCGCGACGCACATCTTTTACTACCAAGTCCAATGTCATGTTGCCATCGCCATGTGTTACCTGCATAGCATGTGCAAAGTTGCAAGTAGTGCCAAATACCGGATAAGCATCTTTATTGAGACCAATCCAGGCATCGTGTACTCGATTGCGCTCGTTGTCGGCAATGCGGTCGCCATAATAGGCAAATTTGAGAGTTTCACCTTCACCGGCTGTGAGCATAAGTGATGTATTCTGTGTTGAGATAAGCAGCTCGCGCTCCCACGAGGCAGCCCGGCCTATCGTTGCACACAATAGTGCCAATAATAACAAAGTTTTTCTCATAACTGTGTTCTATTTATAATTACATATTTTTCAATTCTTCCCATTGTTCGGCAATGGCCTCGGCACAACGCTCACCGTCGATGGCTGCCGACACAATACCACCGGCATAACCGGCACCCTCGCCACAAGGATACAATCCGCGCAACGTGATATGCGACATACGCTCGTTGTCGCGAGGAATGCGCACGGGCGACGATGTGCGTGTCTCTACACCTATCATGGTAGCCTCGTTGGTGAGAAATCCATGAGATATTTTTCCAAAGTATTTAAAGCCTTCACGCAAGCGCGATGTAATGTGCTCGGGCATCCAGAAGTGCAACGGAGAGGCTACCAATCCGGGCGTATACGACGAGACTGCCAGCGTCGATGAGTTGCGACCCGACACAAAGTCGGCCATGCGTTGCGCAGGAGCAGTCTGGCGACAGTTTCCGTTTACAAAACAGAGTTGTTCCAACTCCTCTTGGAACCGAATGCCGGCCAATACACCATACTTATCCATATTGGGATAATCCTCGGGACGCATCTCTACAACCATGCCCGAGTTGGCCCAGCGAGAGCCACGATTGGAAGGCGACATACCATTTACCACCAACTGATTGGGACCTGTTGCTGCCGGCACAACAAATCCGCCGGGACACATACAGAACGAATATACGCCACGGCCATTGACTTGTGTCACAAAACTATACTCGGCAGCCGGCAGATACTTGCCACGACCATTGGAACTGTGGTATTGTATAGAGTCGATGAGTTGTTGCGGGTGCTCAAGGCGCACACCTACGGCCATACCCTTAGCTTCAAGTGTAATACCGGTTTCGTGCAAGTAGTAGTATACATCGCGAGCCGAGTGACCTGTGGCCAACACTACAGGACCTCTAAAGCTCTTGCCACAAGCAGTAGTTACACCCACCACAGTATCGTTGTGAATGAGCAATCCTGTCATGCGGGCCTCGAAAAGCACCTCACCACCCGAACGGATAATTTGATTGCGAATGTTCTCAATAACACGAGGCAACTTGTCGGTACCTATGTGGGGGTGTGCATCGGCCAAGATAGAGGTTGATGCACCATGTTGACACAGGATATTGAGAATGCGATTGACGTTGCCACGTTTCTTGCTACGGGTATAGAGTTTTCCATCGGAAAAAGCACCTGCACCACCCTCACCAAAACCATAGTTTGACTCGGGGTCGACACGATGCTCGCGCGAAATGAGTGCAATGTCGCGACGACGGGCATGCACATCCTTGCCTCGCTCTATGAGTACAGGACGAAAACCCGCCTCGATGAGACGCAACGAAGCAAACAGACCGGCAGGGCCGGCTCCCACTACCACTACTTGCGGTGCTTGCGACACGTCGCCATAGATAATGGTATCGTAGCCATCGTCTTGTGGCAACTCATTGATATATGCTCGCACCGTAAGGTTCACCATCACAGGACGACGACGAGCATCGATAGAACGCTTCAACACCCTCACGGCATTGACATTACCTGCACCATTGTCCTTGAGGAACGATATAATTGCTTGTTCCGATGCAGCCTGCTGGGGCAGCAATCGTAGTTGTTGTTCTTGTATCATTGTATATTACTTATCCGAAGAGTAGGCGGAATGCCTCCTCAACCTTGCGTACTTGTAAAATTTGTATTTTGAGTTTTGAGGTATCAAAACCGCTTATGTTATTGTGCGGGATGATAATGCGACTGAAGCCTAACTTCTCGGCCTCAAGTATGCGTTGCTCTATGCGATTGACCGGTCTTATCTCGCCCGACAGACCCACCTCGCCCGTGAGGCATGTACCCTCTTCTATGCTCATATCCATATTGGACGAGAGTATAGCGCTGATAATAGCCAAGTCCATCGCCGGATCGTTTACCTTGATACCACCGGCTATATTGAGAAAGACATCCTTCTGTCCCAACTTAAAGCCCACACGCTTTTCGAGTACGGCGAGTAACATATTCATCCGTCGCAAATCGAAGCCTGTCGACGACCGTTGCGGTGTGCCATAGGCTGCCGTACTCACAAGGGCTTGTGTCTCGATAAGGAACGGTCGTATGCCCTCGATAGCCACGGCAATAGCAACACCACTGAGACCCTCGTGGTTGGCAGTAAGCAAGAGCTCCGAGGGGTTGCTCACCTCACGCAATCCCTCTTGTCGCATCTCATATATACCCAACTCGGCAGTGCTACCAAAACGGTTTTTTACCGAGCGCAAGATGCGGTACATATAGTGGCGGTCGCCTTCAAACTGTAATACTGTATCGACAATATGTTCGAGCACCTTGGGGCCTGCAATGCTACCCTCCTTGTTGATGTGACCTACAAGCAACACAGGAGTTCCGCTCTCCTTGGCAAATCGCAATAATGCGGCAGTACACTCGCGCACTTGTGCCACCGATCCCGCCGACGATTCGAGCGTCTCGGTAGCAATGGTCTGTATAGAGTCGACAATGAGTATATCGGGTCGCACATTGCGCACATGCACCATTATATCTTCCATCATTGTCTCGCACACGATATAACAATCGGGGTTGTCATACCCTATGCGCTCGGCACGTAGTTTGAGTTGGCGGGCACTCTCCTCGCCACTCACATACAAGGTGCGGTAGTTCTTGAGCGAAAGAACAGTTTGCAATATCAAAGTCGACTTGCCGATACCTGGCTCACCACCTATGAGTACCAATGAACCTCGTACCAAACCACCGCCCAATACACGGTTGAGCTCGGCATTGCCCATGTCGATGCGAGGCTCGTTGGTAGAGTCTATCTGCTCAAGGCGCAAAGGTTGCGACTTCGAGCCATCGACCGAGTGAGATACACGTGTCGACGATGTGGGCTTTACCGAAACAACCTGTTCTACATAGGTATTCCACTCGCCACACACAGGACAACGACCTATCCACTTGGGGCTCTCAGCACCACAACTATTGCAGCAATATACGCTTTTTGTCTTTGCCATAAGTTTACAATTTTACGTCCATCATCTCGCGACGGCGAAACTCGGCACAGGTAATAGCCGTAGCCACCGCTACATTGAGGCTCTCGCTTGTGACAGCTCCTTGGGGAAAGTTGGGGATGTACAAGCGATGCGAAATATAGTGTTCGAGAGCCGGCGAAATGCCATTACCCTCGTTACCCATCACTATGAGGCCATGGGTCGACAACTCTTTTTGATAGATATTCTCGCCATCGAGATATGTGCCATACACCGGCATGCTACTTGCCACTTGCTCCATAAAGGCTTCAAGCGGTGTGTAGTGCAACATCACACGAGCCAATGCACCCATCGTAGCTTGCACGACCTTGGGGTTGTATACATCGGCAGTCTCGGGCGAACAGATAATATGACGAATGCCCATCCAATCGGCAATGCGTATGATAGTGCCCAAATTACCTGGGTCTTGCACGGTATCGAGCACCAACGAGAGTTGGTTGTTGAGAGTTGCCACGTCGAGCGAGTGTCGAGGCATAACATATACTGCCAAGACCTCTTGAGGAGTTGTGAGCTGAGATACACGTGCCAACTCGTCGTGTGTCACCTCGACCTTTACATCGGCTTGCACCCCCCTGTGTTGTGCCCACCACTCGGGTGTAGCCACCAGCATACGGCACTCGAAAGCATGCAATGTATCCTCCACAAGTTTGTTACCCTCGGCCAGGAAACAGCCACTCTCCACACGCCCTTTCTTGCGGGCAAGCGATTGTATAAATTTAATTTGATTTTTCGATAGCATATCTGTGTATAAATAAGCCTCAAGGCGCACATCACGCCACACTTATTCAATGTACAAAGATAGCATTATTGAGGTTATTTTGCAAACATTATAGGAGTATATCGTACAATTGCGCAGTGCAAGAATAAAAGTGGGAATATGCCATCACGGCACACTCCCACAGGCAGATTTAATATAAAATCGGAAAAACGGTATTACTCTACAATTCGCCACCGGTAAAGATTACGATGCGATTCCAATTGTTGTCATTGGGATAGGGTTGCACGCTACTACCCTCGCTATCGATAACAATGCGATTGGCGGCTATACCATACTTACGTTGCAGTATCTCGGCCACAGCCTCGGCACGACGCTTGCTCAGCTTCATGTTGTACTCGGCAGTACCCGTATTGCGATCGGCATAGCCGGTGATGGTAACTTTACAAGCAGGATTGTCCTTGAGCCATTGTGCAACATTATATACATTGACCATCTCGCGTTGCGATACAGTGGCGCTGTTTATGGCAAACGATACCGACGCAGTCATCGTACCACTACAGCTCTCCTTCTCGACAATTACAGGCTGAGGAGGTGTCACCTCGGGACAGGGCGGACAGTCGATTTTACGCGACTGACACTCGTTGAGTGCTGCGCGCAACTGGTTTGTGCGACGGTTGAGCTCGGCAATAGCCAATTGGTCTATATAGGGATCGAAGGCTTTGAAGCGATCTTTGCGGAATTTAAACGAGAAACCACCTATGACCGATATAGCAGTCTCCAATTGGCTACCCATATTCACACGGTTGAATTGGTCGGCAACGGCTTGCACGCGGCCCTCAAAGAAGAGGTCGGCATAATGGCACAAGCGGAAGTTGAGTTTGAGACCGCCCGTAACAGGCATAGCCCAAGTATCCTCCATATTGTCGCTGTGATGCCATCCATAGGCTCCACCAAGACCAATAAAGGGGATAATAGAGATAACACGACGCTCGTCATAACCTCCTATGGAGTTGATCATATCCCACAGAAAATCGACATAAAACGCACCATATCGCATAGATGCATAATTGCGCATAGAGGGGTTTCCGGCCAACCAATCATAGTGCAACGAGCCCGCCATGGCACTCATGCGCATACCCACAAAGGGGGTAATCCACTTGCCCACGGCCATGTTCATGGCCAACGTAAAGTGTGCATCGCTGTTGTCGTGCTCGGTAAGATAGGTCTGTGTTCCCGCACCTACCGACAGATACCAATTGTCAAGATTACTCTCTGCGTAGTAACGTGGTCTGCCTGATACAACCTCGGCAACACTCACCTCCTCGACTACTACCTGAGCTTGTGCTGCATGGGTAGCACAGCATACGAGACAGAGAATACTGCATAAGTAAAAAAACTGTTTCGTTTTCATTTTTTTGGGTTTTAGTTGATAATACATACATGTCGGCACTACTCGGTAACAGACTTTTGGTACCTACATTTTTTTGTAATTAGAACAATGCTACGTTAATTCTGTTCAATCACTGTGTAAGAAGAAAACATCGTTAAAGAGTTGCAAAAGATGTGGCGATGACAAAAAATCGGCCTATCGCAATGTTTTTTCTACATTATTTAGTACATTTGAAACGAGAAACTCTGCAATACCTATTTTTGAAATGAGCAACAATAAAAATATCAACAAAGACAAGAACCAATTAATCACCCTCTATCGCCTTGTGATAAAACAAACAGATAGCGACAAAGAACTGTGGAGTTGCAATGTCTCGCGTCTTCGCGCCATTCTGCTCACAGCCGTCGTTGTCTTCGTCTTTGGTTTTGGCATGTTTGCCCTCTTTGCATGGACACCGCTACACTACATACTGCCGGGCTACCTCAAGCACGAGACACGCGTACAGATTATAGACAACGCCTTGCGCCTCGACTCACTGACCCGACAAATGGAGCTACGCGAGCTCTACATGGAGAATATTGCCCGCATACTCAACGACGAGATAAACATAGACAGCATTGCACTCGACGAGGCTACGGCAGCCAATCTCGACTCGCTGAAAAAGTGGACTCCCGACATACTCACCAAGTCGTCGCCCGAGAGTGAAGCCTTCTCGCAAGAATACGAAAAAGACGAGCAGTTCAACCTCACCATGTTGCCCACCCCCAACGAGGGATTGCTCTTTCACACACCTATATCGGGCAACGTTATCAACACATTCAACCCGCAACACGGCTCGTATGGCATAGAGATACAAGCCGCACGTAACGCATCGGTATCGGCCGTACTCGATGGCACAATCATAGCCATTACCCACACCATAGCCCACGGCTATGTAGTAATGGTACAACACAACAACAACTTTGTGAGCATATACCGCAATATAGGCGAGTGCTTGCGACAAGTGGGCGACAAGATAATAGCCGGTGAGCGCTTTGCCCTCGTTGGCACCACCGACAACAATGCTCTGCTATTTGAGCTATGGCATGCCGGTATAGCCATAGACCCCCGTATATACATTACATTCTGACACACATGGCTACCGAAATAGAACACAAATATATTGTTGTCAACGACAGCTACTTGCACGGATATAGCCACAAGAGCTACTTTCGCCAAGGCTACCTCACCACACAACCCCACTGTGTAGTGAGAGTGCGCATCACCGACACATGTGCCTACCTCACCATCAAAGGCAAGAATAGCGGTGCATCACGAGCCGAGTACGAATTTGAGATAGACATCGACAAGGCTCAATCGATGCTCGACACCCTATGCACTACCCCTATCATAGAGAAGACTCGCTACCTATATACCCATCAAGGGCACACCTGGGAGATAGACCGCTTTGTCGGCGACAACGAAGGACTCGTAATAGCCGAGATAGAGCTAAATGACGAAAACGAAGCCTACGAGCTGCCCCCATTTGTGGGCAAAAATGTAACCGGCATAGCCCGCTACTACAACTCCAACCTCAGCCAACGCCCCTACTCGCAATGGAGCGAAGAGGAAAAGGAAGTTATATAATTTTTAAAAAGTTTAGAATGAAAAAGTATATGCTATTAATAGCATGTTTGCTATTGATGTTAATCCCTATGCCGGCATTTGCGGCCCAAGTTACCAAAGTGGTAATTACTACAGAAGAACCTGTTGTTGGAGAAAAATCATCCTTCAAAGCAAGTGTTCCACAAACAGCCAGCACAGAGGTATACGAGGTACATTGGCATGGTGAATTTGAGAATGGCAGATTTGTTCAAGGAAACGACTACACCATGACCGTCAAACTGAGAATCAAAGCAAGTTCTAAGAATGTTTTTGCTCCATCGCCCAACATCAAAGCTACTATCAACGAACACAAAGCAAAGGTTGTTAATGGTGAATATAAAACCATAAGCGTCAAATATACATGGAAGGAGCTCGGAGGTCCAAACCCGAACAACCCCAAGACTAAACTCAAGACACAACTTGCAGAAATTGCTGCGACCTATACTGCTGTCAATACTGATGATGACAAAGTATTGATAAAATACTTGAATAGTAAACTTCCCGGTGCTAAAATATGGTCTACCGGCGTAAGCTATAAATACACCCGAAAAATGCCATCTGAAACCCACGACGGAAAAATTACCGTACCTATAGGCATTACATACAACGGGGTAACTCTTGATAGCTACAATTTCTCGGTTGTGCTCCCCGCCCTCGGTAAATCGCCAGAAGCGGCCAAGTTAAATGCCGACATAGAACTTATGAAAACGGCACTCAAAAACCTAACAGTCACCGCTAAAACAACGGGAGAGGATATACTTGCTGTTGTAAATGCAGCGGCTGCCAATGGATCGACGGCTGTATGGGATGAAGATTATAAATATAACGCCCCTACTGCCAAGGTTCAAGGAAGTATAGACGGAAATATAATCATAGCCTTGGGTAGCAATAAGGATTATTTCCATGCCCATAAAACATTGCCTATAGCAGGCACTGTTGCCGATGCTGCTATTGATGCCGATTTCAGTGCTCTTTCAAAAGCATTGCATAATCATTTGGTAAATAATAGTACCACACAGCAGGAATTGATTGATATAGCAACCTCTGCTTTAAAAAATGGATCGAAACTGACATTTGTGAACTTTACGAAGACAGATGCCACTTACGACAATGATGGCAAGATTGTAATAAGTTTTGACTTACAATATGAAGACATAAGACGCAGTCCGCGCATCTCTATGAAACTATCCAAACTCAGGCCTCAGCTTCCTGAAGATATAGCGGTAAGCAACGACGAGTGGGAGTTGCTCCGCTTGACAAATAAGGAACGTTACAAAGCCGGTGTAGGACTTTTAGTAATGGTATCACCTCTTCAAGATGCCGGAGAGATTCGTTCTAAAGAAATTGTCATCGTTATGAGAAAGGAACACCTACGCCCTGATGGCAAACCTTATCACACTGCAATTGAAGCATCATTTGCCAATAGTAGATATACAAGCGAAAACTGTATAAAGGGCTCTGCTACACCGGCCCGATCCATTAAAGGATGGCTTAATTCCGACGGACACAAAGCAAATATGCTTAACAGCCAATGGTGTTATTTCGGTTGCGGTATGACAGAGGCCGAAGGCATGAAACATTGGGTTCAGATGTTTTCAACCGGAAACGGAGTGCAATATGCCGAAACAAATACAGGATCGAATCACTTCAATACGCTTGCAGAGATGGAAGAGGCACATCTTATATGCTATCTCGGAGAAGGTATTAAGGCCTATATTCCGCTCGATGCTGATTATATGGTCAAGAACGGAAATCAGTACAAAATTCACCTGGGGAACATATCTGTAACGGTATCGGTTGGTGACAATGAGCCCCAAAATTAGCATAGATATTATTTAATTATATTGTCATGAAAAGATATTTTTGGATAGCACTTGCATTGTGCTTGTCGATGAGTGTAGTAGACGCATCGGCACAAAGTTTCTTGGATAAACTGGGAAAGACCGTAAAGAAAGAGGTCGAAAACCGAGTAGCTAAGGAGATAGAAAAGGAAGTAAAAAAGGAAGTAAAAAAAGGGAAAAAGGCGATTGAAAAGGAGGAGATTTCTGAGGCTGGCAATAAGCAAGAATCTCAAGAGCAGTTACAATCGAACTCAAACCAAGGCAAATCGAGCGAGAGTGCCAAAGAAAGGAATTTGCGGATATTGGAAGAGAGAGGCGAAATCGTCCGCCCTATAATAGTGGAGAATCCCCCACAGAATATGGCACCGGCTACAGGCAAAACCAACGGTCATGAATGGGTCGATTTGGGACTCCCGTCAGGAACACGTTGGGCTACATGCAACATAGATGCCTCACAACCGCATCTTGCAGGAGGATTATATGCATGGGGTGAGAAGGCAACCAAGACATCTTACGTTCCCGAAAACAGCAAGACTCACGGCAAGGATATAGACGATTTCTCCGGCGATGCAACATATGATGTAGCAACAGCCAAATGGGGTAATGGCTGGCGAATGCCTACGAAAGAAGAATTTGATGAGTTGGTAGAGTATTGTTCATTCCCGCAGTATGTAAAACAGAACGGACGTTATGGACAGCTATTTACAAACCAACTAAATGGCAGAACCATTTTCTTACCGGCCACCGGTTATAAAGAAATGGGATCGAAGCATGAAGAAGCCAATGGATGTGGCCTTTATTGGACCTCAACACCGAGTGAAGGTGCTAAAAAGAATGGCGCTCATCAATACCATTTCGGTGCTGCTATGGGTGAGATGGGATCAGGCGAACGCTCATCGGGCTTCGCTGTGCGAGCTGTCATCGACAATGATGCCATGATAAGCACTCCGCATCAAGGAGAAACCAACGGTCATCAATGGGTAGATTTGGGCTTGCCGTCGGGTACCAAATGGGCTACCTGCAATATAGGTGCAAAATACTCCGAAGAATATGGCCAAACTTTTGCCTGGTCAAAAATCACCCCCACAGAAAAAGGTTGCCGCGAGTGGAACGATGCACAAGGAAAAAAGATGAGCGACATAGGAGGAAACGCCTCATATGATGCTGCAACAGCCTTGTGGGGTAAAGGTTGGAGAATGCCCACTGAAGCCAATTTCAAAGAACTGATGGAATATTGCACTTGGGAGTATACCACATTGGGCAGAGTAAGCGGATGCAAGGCTATCAGCAAGATAAACGGAAACTATATCTTCTTCCCAATTCAATTCTATCAGAAAATTGTTGATTATTGGTCTTCTACGCCATCAAGTTATCAGGGTAACAACGAATCACAAACTATAACAATATACTCGGAAATGATAAAAATCAACAGCAAGAAGCGTGGAGATGATTGGCCTATCCGTCCGGTAACAAAATAAGAGCAAAAGAGAAAAACATTTCCTTTTGGTTGACGATTACAAGAGGGTGCTAATAATAGCATCCTCTTGTATTTTTCTATCATTATGGAGCTAATCTCTAAAAAAGGAACATTACAAAACGGAGCAAAAAAATCCCCACAACAATGCGTTGCAGGGATGTATACTATAGGACAACTTTTGTATATTATAGTACATGTTAGGGTTATACTCGACGGAAATTTTTGCCATCGTCAGTGCGGTAAGTATAGCCATCGCTACCTGTATAGGTTGCACCAAAGCCGATTAAGTCGGATTGTTTGTTGGTAAGTACTGTGCCGTCATCAAGGATGATTTGTTTGCTACCACCACCCGAACTTCCAGCGCTACCGCCGAGAGCAATCTTTATGACAAGAAGCATAAAATATAGACCGATAATAATAGTCAGAATAACCAATAAAATAATAGATCCGACCAAGCCTGCTATAAATCCCAAAATCATAAATCCGGTCATCATCAGCGACCTCAATGCTGCTATCTTGGCTGTTTCGGCAGCGATGATGGATTCGGCAATGTTGTAACCGATAATAACGACAACCGAGGCAAGTGATGCTGTAAGGGTAATGTTGATGTCCAGGTCAAACATTCCAGCCAGATAATTGCCACCACCGCACAGAATTCCAATCAGGGCACAACACAGCAAAGTCGCTGTTGCAAGGTATTTGTTGGGGTTGATTTGTTCGCCCCAAATGTTCTTGTCCAATGTGTATAGTAGGGAGAAAAGACTCTTTTTCATAGCATTATAAATTAAAAGATACTTTCAATTGATTCAAGGTTACTGTAAACTACCCACAGCAGAGCCAACACGATAGAAACAGTGATAATCACTGCTGCAAAATACTTGTTGATTGGCGAATATGTGCCTTTGGTTGCGGGCTCCGAGCTATAATTTCCAGCAAATGCAGCGCACTTAGCCACACGAAACTCGGCTACTGTCATTAAGATATAATAGGCAATATTCCATATGTTCCAACCAATTGTTGTCGAGAAATTGTACTGACTAATAAAATCATAATCTCTTTGGGGAAACATTAATCCGAATCCCGTGTAGTACAGACTTATCGCGAACACTCCAATTGATCCTAAAATAATATAACCGATCCAAGTTTTGTCGGTAGCGGTAATATTGCTGTTGCCCCTAAGCAGTATGGAGTAGGCATATATAGTAGTCAATGGTTTGAAAAATAGTAGTATATATACATATTGCAATATATCTATATATTCTATGGGGTTGCTTAATACTAATAGAGAAAAGTTATGTAATGCGTATATAAAACCAAAGACAATAATTATAATACTCGCAACTCTTGAAGCTTTGTTCGAGGCTGTTGAGCATAACAATCCCCACGCTACAAGGAATATTACTCCAACAATCACATCGCAGAGTGTTGCAACTTGTTGGGATGGTGTGAATATTAAACGAATCAACCAATAGATGTCGGTCAGCACAAGCATACCTGCCGAAATATTCTGCCGGATTTTGACAGATTTGGGCGTAGACAATGTTTGTTCCATAATAGATTGTTTGGGTTATAAGGTTTATAAATTAAATTTACCATTAGCTTATAATCAGAAGCTCTTTAAGACTACAGCATATGTGATTTCATCCTCACAAATTTAGCAATACTTTATCTAATTTTTGCACAAATTTCAGTATTTATTTTGAAAAAGAAAACATGAAAAAGAAAACAATATCACCCTTCTTACGCCTGCTATGCAAGCGTACAAACTATAGTATGTAAATAATATGCCAAAAATTTAAGAGGGTGTCTCAAAACGAGGCATCCTCATGGTAAAAAAGGTATTCACTCTGCAATAAAATTAGCGCTTGCGACGAAAAATATTAACAATGTCCTTAATTAGGAAGTTGTAGATCAGAGCGAGAAGCCCGATTGTAAATAATATGCCTAAAACATGCCCTAACATAGGAGGGGTATTTATTCATAACAGTCTGCATCTATCGCAAGGCTTGCATATCGTGGCCGGTGGGGAGCTGGAACATCTTGATGCCAAACTCGGGGGCTATGGCAAAGATGTACTCAAAGACGCTCGATTGTATGCCTTCGTAGCGCACCCAGGCAGTGTCGTTGGAGAAGAAGTATATCTGCATAGGGAGGCCTTGTGGTGTGGGCTCCATGAGACGCACCATCGACACAAAATCTTTGTGACAGTGAGGCAATGACTTGATATAGTTTTGCACATAGAGACGGAAGAGTGTGAGGTTGGTTATGCGCAACGATTGGGCTGTAAAATCGTCGTTCTCTTCACGCGCCTCGGCTATGCGTTGCTCGGTGTTGGCAATATACTCTTTGAGCAAAGAGTTGTCGCGCCAGCGCTCTATCTGTGCAGGAGTCATAAAGTGTACCGAATTGACATCGAGATTTACCACACGTGCTATGCGGCGACCGCCCATCTTGAATACATTCTGCCAGTTGGTAAACGAGCCATTGACCAACTCTTGCGGCGGTATGGTTGAGATTGTATAATCCCAATTCATCACCTTGACAGTAGTAAGGGTTATCTCTACTACCGAGCCGTCTATGCCTTTGTCCTTGACGACAACCCAGTCGCCCACTTGCATCATCTTGTTGACCGATAGTTGTATACCGGCTACAAGTCCCATTACGAGGTCTTGAAAAACCAACATCAATACGGCTGCCGAAGCTCCCAGACCGGTGAGCAAGTATACAGGCGACTTATTGACTATAATACTGATAATGATAATGAAAGCCAGGGCACAAAGGAGTACCTGAAGCATCTGCGAGAAACCTCTCACAGGCTTATTCTTGAAGGATTCGGACTCCTCTAATATGTGTGCAAATGCCGAAATAAATGTGAGCGAAAATCGCAACACTGTAGCTACCAGATATATCCAACAGAGACGTTGTGTGAGCGAATACAACGTGTCGCTACCAACAAAGGCAAATGGCAAGAGCACAACCAACAACAATGCCGGTAATATAGACATCATGTTGTCGAGCACCTTTTTATCGAGCAGCACATCGTCCCATGTTGCCTTAGACAATCGCACAATGCGACGTATGATTCTGTTGAGTATCAATTTGGATAATCGATCGACAACAGCAATAATAAGCAATAGGATTGCTGCCGATACAAGCTGTTCTATCCATGTAAAATTGGCTACATCGATATGGAGCCATTGCAAAACTACGCTTCTCCAGTTTTCCATACTATTATAGTTCTACGATTTCTTTTTCTTCTTCTTTCGTGCCGAAGGGTATGTTATAACCTACGGTATAGGTAAAGCCAAATGCAGTCTCCTTGGGGCCAAATCCGGGTATAAAATAGGGATTGCCATACTGCGAACTGCCACAATCTATGAGCAGACGGTAACGACCCGACCATCCCATATAGAAGTTCTTATATATCTGCACGCGCAATACAACTGCTATCTCGCCCCAATGGGCAAAAGCCGTTTCGTATGGGGTAGAAGTGACAACTGTACTATCCCAATAATTGTCGCTCAGGGTAATATTGTCCCAATTGTACTTGAACGTAGTGAGGCCATAACGCAGACCCACTCCAATAAAACTCTCCGAGCCATTGTTGTAGAAAAAATTGTAGTTCAATCCTACTCGGCCATAGAGCGATGGCGCACAATTGAAGGTGTAGTTGTTGTTGGTAGGAGCATATTGCGCTGTGCCCACACCCACCTCTACTACGGGGAAAAAACGATGATAGAGGTCGAGCTCAACACCCACCTCATAACTGCCATATTGTGTACCGAGCAAGTTCATAAATGGAGCCGACACATCGGCCGTAATCAACAATCCGCCCAACAGGGGAGCGTTGTGTATAGGCTCTTTCTTGGCTACAGTATCGGTCGCAATAGTATCGAGTCGAGCTTTCTCGGCACGCTTGGCTATTATCTCCATAGGCAAGTCATTGCTCTCGACAGGTGTTACAACACGTTGTGCCAATGCCGGTGCTACGGTCATCGTCCACAGCACCACACACAACAATATGTATTTTATATAACTATTGTGCCACATAATAATAGAGTCGCAATGTTTCTTCATCTACATTTGTCACTTCATCGACTACAAGAGTCGCCGAGTCGAGCATGTGTGTTGTGTAGCGAAAGTCGTCTATATGGTAGTTGAATGTAACGCCACAGTCGGCCGATATGAAATGCGGATAGCGAGTATATATAAATGTGAGTGTATCGCACACACCATATTGCGCCAGGGCACTCATATCGTAGCGTATGACATATTGTGTTGTGTCGGCATCGTTGCGAAATGGCAACGAAAACGTCGTGACACGTCGACCACAATTGACAATCATAGCACCCGACTTCTGCCCCACTCCATATACCGAAATAGAGTCTATAGAGATAGTCTTGTTGGGCACATTGGATGCATACAAGGTAGCTTTGGGTATACTTGTACGATTCTCAAAGCAACCGTTGTCGCAAGCTACTGTGAGCATGAGCAAGGCCACAACAAGGAGTGAAATATATCGGTGTTTTATCGCCATACAGCTATTTCATCTATCGTTTTACGTTTCTTTTCGGGCACGTCGGGTGTAGCCGGATAGCCCAAAGGTAGTAACACCATAGGCTCGACATGCTCGGGGAGTTGCAATAGTCGGGCGCATGCCTCGGTGTCGAAGTTACACACCCAGCAGCTACCCAATCCACACTCGGTAGCAGCCAGCGCCAAGTGCTCGGTAGCAATTGCTATATCTATGTCGCAATGATCCTTGCCATCGGCTCCCCTATGCCACGACTCATTGTGATTGCCACACACGACAATGCAACAAGGCGCAGTATTGAACCACTCGCGATGATACACCTCGTGTATGCGTTGCATCATTTCGGGTTGTCGCACCACAACAAAGCTCCACGGCTGATAGTTTACCGCCGAGGGCGCCATGCGAGCTACCTCCAAGATATATTGCAACACATCATCGGGAACGGGTTGCGATGTGTAGTTGCGCACAGCATATCGCTTTTGTGCCAGCGACAAGAGAGTTCCTTTCATACACCTACGTTTCAGTCGAGCACCTTGGCCAAGTGATACTTATTGCGATCGGTAGCATTGCGCGAAATAAGTTCGCCCAAGAAGCCTGTAAGGAAGAGCTGAGTGCCCAACACCATCGAAGTAAGCGACACATAGAAATAGGGCGAATCGGTCACACCGGCACGCATGCCACATATCTTCAATATTACAACTATCAACACGGCGATAAAGCCTATGATGAACATGAGGCTACCCAACAAGCCAAAGAAGTGCATGGGCTTAACCGCAAATTTCGAGAAGAACCACAGGGTCAACAAGTCGAGATAACCATTGACAAAGCGGTCTAAGCCAAATTTTGTTGTACCATACTTGCGGGCTTGATGTTGCACCACTTTCTCGCCAATGCGGGTATATCCGGCATTCTTGGCCAGGTAGGGCATGTAACGGTGCATGTCGCCATATACCTCGATACTCTTGACAACCTCGCGACGATAGGCCTTCAATCCACAGTTAAAGTCGTTCAAGATAATGCCTGTCACTTTGCGAGCTGTGGCATTGAACAACTTGGTGGGTATAGTCTTCGACAGCGGGTCGTAGCGTTTTTTCTTCCATCCCGATACGAGGTCATAGCCATCTTCCTTTATCATGCGATACAACTCGGGAATCTCATCGGGGCTATCTTGCAAATCGGCATCCATGGTAATGACCACATCGCCTTGCACACGCTCAAATCCGACATGCAAAGCCGGAGACTTACCATAATTGCGACGGAAAGAGATACCCTTCACGCACTCGTTTTTCTCGCGAAGTTGCTCTATTACCTGCCACGAATTGTCGGTACTGCCGTCGTTGACAAACCATATTTCGTAGCTAAAATTATTTTCTTTCATTACGCGAGCTATCCACGCCTCAAGTTCGGGCAGCGACTCGGCCTCATTATATAGGGGTATTACCAATGAAATATCCATATAATCAAGATTTTATTTCGTTCTTATTTTTCTTTCTTAGCACAAATGGGGCTACAACTATCGAGAGTAATGAGCCAAAGAATATGTTGGCCCACATGGTCGACATCACCATCTGAAAAGGCGTAGGTACAGCATCGGTCGAGAGCATTTTGCGTATCTCTTCGAGCGAAGCCGCATCTTGCATCACACCCATCTCCTCTATCAGCTTGATAGATTGCGATGCCGCAGTAGCTATATAGTCGGGGTCGATGTATTGATAGAATATGTACTCGGGCACACAGCTTATGAGCGAAGCAAAAAAGAAGAGCATAATGCCCATCATCCACAACATAGCAAACCCCCACATATAACCACTTTGCTTGTGAAAGCGCATCATTACCCAATAAAGCATAACAGGAGTACCCACAAACAACAGCATTGCCACAGTGTTGAGCACAGGCGAATAGAGGCCTGCCACTCCACATACAAAACGTGCAACGAGGTACAATCCAAGCCACACGCCACCTTCCATGGCATACATCAAGAGGCTTTTCCGTTCGGTATTTTCGGTCATTTTATACAACTTTATATTAATGTGCAAATATACGAATAAACGAGCGAGAAATGCGAAACTTGTTTCGAAATTTCTCACAGCAAGCGAAAGTATATTGGAAGTTTTCTTCAAATATACGAATAAGCGAGCGAGAAATATCAAGCTTGCTTGAATATTTTTTACAGCGAGCTATAGTATATTGGAGGTTTACCTCAAATATAATCATAAACGAGCGAGAAATGCGAAACTTGTTTCGAAATTTCTCACAGCAAGCGAAAGTATATTGGAATTTCGGCAATGCAAATTCCACATCATACCCTTTTGGGGGTTATTTACAAAGATTATTTAAAAACTATTTATTTAGGCCAACAAAAGAACTGTATGCCGAACGAACTTGCCAAGAGACGTATTTTTATCTTTTTTAACACCGACAAAATCACTTCTCATAACAATTTATATACAACCGTTTTTTATGAAATATTTATAAATATTCCTTTTTAAAAGGAGACGATAACAAGATATGCGCCACACGCCCCATTTGTTTGCATGCACGGTTGAGCATAAATTTGCTGATAGGACCTCATAAAAACCACTAAAATAGGTCACACACGTAATGCAGAAATCTACCGAAAATATCAGCCACAACACGATAAGCAATTATATCGTAAAGAATAGCAACAACCTTAAACGATATGCTCGCCAACTTACATATCCTCACATAGACGAAGCCGACGACTTATTTCAGGAGACCGTATATCGCTGTCTGAAAAACACTCACATGTATGCACACCGACACACGACCGAGGCTTGGATAAAGACCATCATGCACAACATCTACATCAACTCGGTAAATAGTGCATACCACCGCACAACATGCTACACTGAGCACTTTGACGATACAGAAGACGAGTCGAGCATGCACGACGAGTGCTATACAGTCGATGAGCTATACCGAGCCATCGAGAAGCTCGACGCCAACGAACAGCAAATTATAATCATGCGCATACAAGGTTACTCATACGAGGAGATAGCCGAGGCCACCAAGAAGAAAATAGGCACTATAAAAAGTACAATTTTCCGCATCAAACGCCACATCAAAGAACAACTGAAGGGATAATGTCATCACTGCGCAAGTATTAGCATATTGCATAGAGGCTAATATCACAGATTTTATTAACTTTGCAAGTTGAATAAAGTGCAATAAAACAGACGTGATATACCCCGATAATTTTGAACAAAAAATAGGCTTCGACCAGATACGCCGCATGTTGCAAGAGCAATGTTTGAGCACACTTGGTCGCGACTTGATAGACGATATAGCCTTCATGACCGACTACGATGCCATACTCACAGCCCTGCATCGTACCGACGAAATGATGAAGATAGAGCGTAGCGACGAGGAGTTTCCTACCAACTACTTCTACGACGTACGCCCCATGCTCAAGCGCATACGCATCGAAGGCACATTTATCGATGTGAGCGAGCTATTCGATCTGCGCCGTTCGCTCGAAACCATACGCCGCGTAGTATCATTCTTCAAAGCTAAAGAGGATGAACAACCCCTATACCCCTATCTATCAGATATGTCGGGCGATATTGTTGTATACCCTCAATTGATAAAGGATATAGACAATATACTCGACAAGACCGGCGGTATACGCGACAACGCCTCGCCCGAACTTGCAACCATTCGTCGCAACCTATCGGCCACAATGGCCGGTATATCGCGCAGCCTCAACAATATCTTGCGACACGCACAGAGCGAGGGCTATGTCGATAAAGACGTAGCACCCACCATGCGCGACGGTCGATTGGTCATACCCGTAATACCCACATTTAAGCGCAAGATACGAGGCATCGTTCACGACGAGTCGGCAAGTGGAAAGACCGTATATATAGAGCCTGCCGAGGTAGTAGAGGCCAACAACCACATACGCGAATTGGAGATAGAAGAGCGACGCGAGATAGTGCGCATACTCACCGCCTTTACCGATACATTGCGACCTCATGCACAAGAGGTTGCATCATCGTACAACTTCCTTGCCGAGATAGACTTTATAAGAGCCAAGGCCCTCTTGGCTATAAACATAGACGCTACCCTGCCACACATCGAGCACGAGTGCCAAATTGATTGGTATCACGCCATACACCCCTTGTTGCTACTCGCATTGCGCCGACAAAACAAAGAGGTAGTACCCCTCAACATCACACTCGACTCGCGCAACCGCATTTTGCTCATTTCCGGCCCTAACGCCGGTGGAAAATCGGTATGCCTCAAGACTGTAGGTCTATTGCAATACATGATGCAATGTGGCTTACCCGTACCCATGTACGACAACTCACACATGGGTATCTTTGAGAGCATCTTTATAGACATAGGCGACGAGCAATCGATTGAAGATGACTTGAGTACATACAGTTCACACCTCTCGCACATGAAACAATGTGTGCGCCATTGCAACGAGCGTTCGCTATTGCTCATAGACGAGTTTGGCGGCGGTACTGAGCCACAAATCGGTGGCGCCATCGCCGAGGCGTTGCTCGACCGATTCAACAATCGCAAGGCCTTTGGAGTGATAACAACACACTACCAAAACCTCAAGCACTATGCCGAGGAGGCCGATGGCGTAGTAAACGGAGCCATGCTCTACGACCGCCACCACATGCAACCACTCTTCACTCTATCGATAGGCAATCCGGGTAGCTCGTTTGCCATAGAGATAGCACGCAAGATAGGACTCCCCGAAGAGATTATTGCCGACGCGTCGGAAAAGGTTGGTAGCGACTACATCTCAATGGACAAGTACCTGCAAGATATTGTACGCGACAAGCGATATTGGGAAAATAAGCGACAAAACATCCGACTGAAAGAGAAGCAGTTGGAAGAACTTACAGCCCGCTACAGCGAGAACCTCAATCGCCTCGACCGCGAGCGTAAAGAGTGGCTTGCCAAGGCCAAAGATGAGGCTCGTGCACTGCTATCAGACACCAACACACGCATAGAAAGCACTATCAAGGAGATACGTGAAGCACAGGCCGACAAAGAACGCACGAAAGAGGCCCGCCGACGACTCGACGAGTGGAAAAATCAGATAGTTACCCAAGAAGAGGCAGCTACCGAAGAGGACAAAATACAGCGCGAAATACGAAAACTCAAGGAGCGCGAACTGCGCAAGCAACAGAAGTACAAAGAACAGCCCACCACACAACCACAACAACACGAGGCTACTATAGCCGTGGGTGATGCTGTGCGCATAAAGGGTCAGAACACGGTGGGTGAAGTAACAGCCCTGACCGATCGCGAAGCCACTGTAGTATTTGGCATGGTTGAGTCTAAGATAAAACGAAACCGACTGGAAAAAGTGAGTCGTAGCCAGCTCAAACGTGAGAATAATCGCAAAGCTACATTTATCAGCGCATCGACCACCGACGATATGCGCGAAAAGCAACTCACGTTTGTCAATGAGATGGATGTGCGAGGCATGCGTGTCGACGAGGCATTACAAGCCATTACCTACTTTATCGACGATGCTATACAAGTGAGTTGCAGCCGCGTGCGCATCCTTCATGGCACAGGCACAGGAGCATTGCGTGCATCGATACGACAATACCTGAAGAGTGTAAACGGTGTGCGCCATTTTGCCGACGAACACATACAACTCGGAGGTGCCGGCATCACAGTCGTCGACCTATCATAACACGCTATATTTCGGTGTATTACCATCACAACACTCCTGCCTTTTGGCAGGAGTGTTGTGGTATATAAGCCTAAAGACACACAAGTACAAAGAAAATAAGGCATATTATAGAGCTTAACATACACATTATTAATAATAAATTTTGTAAATTTGCGCGAAATATACCTTTTGCTATGAACATAACAGAAAGAACACAGATTATCAACCTCGTAAAACGAGAAGTTGTACCCGCTATCGGATGTACCGAACCTATTGCAGTAGCTTTGTGCGTTGCCTATGCAACAGAAACATTGGGATGCCGTCCTGAAAAAATAGATGTATACCTCAGTGCCAACGTATTGAAAAACGCTATGGGCGTAGGTATTCCCGGCACAGGCATGATAGGTCTTCCCATTGCCATTGCCTTGGGTGCATTGATTGGTAAAACCGAATACCAACTCGAAGTGTTGAAAGATTGCAACCCCGACGAGGTAGCACGAGGCAAAGCTATGATCGATGAAAACTGCATCGACATCAAGTTGAAAGAAAACATCAGCGAAAAACTATATATCGAGGTAACTTGCCACGCCAATGGCCACCAAGCCACAGCAACCATTGCCGGCACACACACCAACGTAGTATATCTTGCATACGATAATGATGTGCGTATCAACCAATCGAACACAACCACTCAAGCCAGCGAAGAAGAATCGGTAGAGCTCACAATGGAGCGTGTATGGGAGTTTGCCACAACATCGCCCCTCGAAGAAATTGAGTTTATACGCGAAGCAGCTCGATTGAACCGTGCTGCCGCCGAGTTCTCATTTAAGGGCAACTATGGTCACTGCTTGGGCAAGACCATGCAAGGCCCGCTCGAACTTGCTATCATGGGTAAGAACACCTTTACACACGTGCTCTCATATACATCGGCAGCATGCGACGCTCGCATGGCCGGCGCTATGGTGCCTGTAATGAGCAACTCGGGTAGTGGTAACCAAGGTATTGCTGCAACCATGCCTGTAGTAATATTTGCCGAAGATAACAAGAACAGCGACGAGGAACTCATCCGTGCATTGATGTTGAGCCACCTCACAACTATCTATATCAAGCAAACATTGGGTCGACTCTCGGCCTTGTGTGGTTGCGTGGTAGCTACAACAGGTGCAAGTTGTGGTATTACCTACTTGTTGGGTGGTAACTACACCCAAGTAACATACGCTGTAAAGAACATGATTGCCAACCTCACCGGTATGATATGCGACGGTGCTAAGCCCAGTTGTGCACTGAAAATAACCGGTAGCGTAGCCAACTGTATGATGGCAGCCATGCTCGCTATGGAGGGTCGCCATGTTACTGCCCTTGAGGGTATCATCGACGAGGATGTAGACAAGTGCATACGCAACCTCACTCGCATTGGTGCTCAAGGTATGAACGAAACCGACAGCCTTGTACTCGACATTATGACTCACAAGGGTTGCTAATGTAACGAGAGAAGAGATACTAAGATTCCGTTTACCCAAAACAGACCGAAAAAATCTAAACATAAGACATGAAAAAAATCCTTTGGGGCTTGTTGCTGGCCCTTATGACAACAACATTGAGCGTTGCTGCCGAGCTCGATTTGCGCGATATCACCAACAATGTTTATCGAGGTAAAGGCACCGACGAAGTAACTCCTACCAAAGATGGCAAGCACTATATAGCTATCAATGACGATTTTACCAAACTCGAAAAATGGGAATATGCATCGGGCAAAGTAGTAGCTACACTTTTTGATGTAAATACTGCGCGCGAGTGCAACATCAAGTCTTTTGAGGGTTATGCCATCAGCGACGACGAGACACGATTGCTCATCTATACCAACAGTGAGCCCATCTATCGCCACTCGTTCAAGGCCGACTACTATACATTTGAGATCAAGCGCAACTTGCTCAAGCCCCTATCGACCAATGGCAAGCAACAAGCAGCCGTATACTCGCCCAACGGTCGCATGGTAGCATTTGTGCGCGACAACAACATCTTTATCAAAAAGCTCGACTTCGGCACCGAGATAGCAGTAACCACCGATGGTGTGACCAACCGTGTGATAAACGGTGTGCCCGACTGGGTGTACGAGGAGGAGTTTGGCTTCTCATCGGCTATGCAATGGAGTAGCGACAGCGAGTTGCTCTCGTTTATCCGATTTAACGAGACCAACGTAAAGGAGTTTGCCTTTACACTTTATGGCTCATACAGCCCCGATTATCCCGAGTATGACATCTACACCGGTGAGATGCGCTACAAATATCCCGTAGCCGGCGAGGTAAACTCGGGTGTACAAGTTATGACCTACACCGTAGAAACTCGCGCCTTGAAGGCTCACAATGTACCCTTGGAAGCCGAGGGCTACATCCCCCGCATCTTTGCCATGCCCGAGGCCGACCAATTGGCAGTTGTAACCCTCAACCGCCACCAAAATCACTTGTCGCTCTACAAGCTCAACGCTCGTTCGGGTGTAAGTCGCCTCTTGCTCGAAGATGAAGACCCTACCTGGATAGACCAAGGTGTGCTCGACATGATGCACTTCTACCCCAACTTCTTTGTCTTTGCAAGCGACCGCGACGGCTGGATGCGATTGTACCAATACAACAACAATGGTATCGTACAACGTGCTATCTCGCCCGAGAAAGAAGATGTTACAGCCTACCTCGGCTACAATAGCGAGAAGGATATTTTCTATTGCCAAGCTACAGCAGGAGCCATAAACCGCGCCATATATAGCTACAACAAGAAAGCCGGTATCGTAAACCTCACCCCCGAGAAGGGTACACACTCGGCTATCTTCAACCCTGCATGTACCTACTACATACACGGATATAGCTCGGCTACTGTACCCCCCGTATATACCTTGCGCAACGCTGCCGGCAAGGCTATACGCACCATCGAAGACAATGCCCAAGTTGCCGAAGCTGTGGCACAAACCAATATGCCCGCTCGCGAATTCTTCACCATGGACAATGGTGCCGGTTATGAGCTCAACGGTTTTATGGTGAAGCCCTACAACTTCGATGCACGCAAGCAATATCCTGCCGTATTGGTACAATATAGCGGTCCCGGCTCGCAAGAGGTGCTCAACAATTGGGAAATCGACTGGTATCACTACCTTGCCAACCAAGGCTTTGTGGTAATATGCGTCGATGGTCGTGGCACAGGTGGTCGTGGCAAAGCATTCGAGAGCGTAGTATATCAAAACCTCGGATATTATGAAACCCAAGACCAAATCGCAGCAGCTCGCTATGCGGCATCGTTGCCCTATGTAGATGGCAACAACATCGGTATATGGGGATGGAGCTTTGGTGGATACGAAGTACTCATGGCTCTTACTACAGGCAACGGCACATTCAAGGCCGGTGTATCTATAGCTCCTGTTACCGACTGGCGCTACTACGACTCGATATATACCGAGCGCTACATGCGCACACCCAACGAAAACCACGACGGCTACAAAAATAGTTCGCCCATTACACACGCAGCCAACTTGCAAGGTAGCTTGCTCATCGTTTCGGGCACAGCCGACGACAACGTACACATGAGCAACACCATGGAAATGACTGCCGCTCTTATCGAAGCCAACAAGCAGTTTGATATGATGATTTACCCCAACCAAAATCACAGTATCAAGGGTACAAATTCACGCTATCACATCTATACATTGGTGTGCAACTTCTATAAAGAGAAATTGAAATAAACGATGCTCGACCTTATAGCCATTGTAGGCCCAACGGCATCGGGCAAGACAACACTTGCCGTAGCACTTGCCAAGAGAATCGGTACTGAGATTATCAGTGCCGATTCTCGACAGCTTTATAGGGGTATGGATATAGGCACAGGCAAGGATCTTGCCGAGTATACCCTCGACGGAGTGACTATACCCTACCACCTCATAGATATATGCCCGGCCGGATATCGCTACAACCTCTTTGAGTATGTGCGCGATTTCAATACAGCATATGCCGACATGAAAACCCGTGGCAAGCAACCCCTGCTGTGTGGTGGCACAGGTCTCTATGTCGAGACCGTGCTCAAGGGATACTCACTACCCCCCGTGCCCGAGAACAAGGCTTTGCGCGAATCTTTGCAAGACAAATCACTCGACGAGCTTGCCGAGATGTTGCGCCAATACAAAACCCTGCACAACACTACCGACATAGACACTTGCAAGCGAGCCATTCGCGCCATAGAGATTGCCGAGTTCTATAGTCGTCAAGAGCCCGAGTTGCTCGAACCTCGCCCCTTGCGCAACAGCCTCATTGTGGGAGTAAACATCGACCGCGAACTACGTCGCGCCAAGATAACTCGTCGCCTACACGAGCGCCTAAAGGAAGGCATGGTAGAAGAGGTAAAGTCACTGCTCGATAGTGGCATAGAGCCCGAGTCGCTCATATACTACGGATTGGAATACAAGTTCCTCACCGAATACATTATAGGTCACACCACCTACGACGAGATGGTAGAGCGATTGGAGATAGCCATTCACCAATTTGCCAAGCGACAGATGACATGGTTTCGTGGCATGGAGCGCCGTGGCCACACAATCCGCTGGATAGATGCCACCATACCCACCGACGAGAAGGTAGACATCATCGAAGAGTGGATAAAAGAACAAGACAAACAGCAGTAGTACTGCATACTATAAAATAACGTAAAAGATATGATTTCAGTAGATGGCCTTACCGTCGAATTTGGCGGCACTACCCTATTTCAAGATATATCATTTGTAATCAACGAGAAAGACCGCATTGCCTTGATGGGCAAGAACGGCGCTGGCAAGTCAACCCTTCTGAAGATCTTGGCCGGCGTGCGACAACCCACACGCGGTAGCGTGTCGGCACCCAAAGACACCGTCATTGCCTACTTGCCTCAGCACCTCATGACCGAGAACAATCGCACCGTCTTTGAGGAGACATCGCAAGCCTTTGCTCACCTCTTTGAGATGGAGGCCGAGATAAACCGCATGAACAACGAGTTGGCTACCCGCACCGACTATGATAGCGAGAGCTACTATGCTCTTATCGAGCAAGTAGCGGCTCTGAGTGAGAAGTTCTACGCGATTGACCTCACCCACTTTGAGGAAGATGTTGAGAAGATATTGCTTGGTCTTGGTTTTGAACGCAAAGACTTTAACCGCCCCACCGAGGAGTTCAGCGGTGGCTGGCGCATGCGCATCGAGCTTGCCAAGCTACTCTTGAAGAAGCCCGACGTGCTATTGCTCGACGAGCCCACCAACCACCTCGACATCGAGTCTATCCAGTGGCTCGAAGAGTTCCTCATCAACAACGGACAAGCGGTTATCGTTATATCGCACGACCGTGCATTTGTCGACCACATTACCACTCGTACCATCGAGGTGACAATGGGTCGCATCTACGACTATAAAGTAAACTATTCGCAATATCTGGAGTTGCGCAAGGAGCGTCGCGAGCAACAGATGAAGGCCTACAACGACCAGCAAAAGATGATTGCCGAGACCAAAGAGTTTATCGAGCGATTTAAGGGTACTTACTCAAAGACCCTGCAAGTGCAATCGCGCGTGAAGATGCTCGAAAAACTCGAACTTATAGAGGTCGACGAGGAGGATACCTCGGCATTGCGTCTGCGCTTCCCGCCTGCACCCCGCTCGGGCAGCTACCCCGTCATTGCCGATGGCGTAGGTAAAGCCTACGACGACAAGCGCGTATTTGCCAATGCCAACTTCACCATCGAGCGTGGCGAGAAGGTGGCCTTTGTGGGCAAAAATGGCGAGGGTAAATCGACCCTCGTGAAGTGCATCATGAACGAAATAGAGCACGAAGGTACTCTCACACTCGGTCACAATGTCATGATAGGTTACTTTGCCCAAAACCAAGCCTCGTTGTTGGACGAAAACCTCACCGTTTTCCAAACCATCGACGACGTGGCCAAGGGCGATGTGCGCTTGCAGATACGCGACCTCTTGGGTGCATTTATGTTTGGTGGCGAGGAGTCGACCAAGAAAGTAAAAGTGTTGTCGGGAGGCGAACGCACCCGCTTGGCTATGATAAAGCTCTTGCTTGAGCCGGTCAACTTGCTCATCCTCGACGAGCCTACCAACCACCTCGACATGAAGACCAAGGACATCCTCAAAGCCGCCTTGCAAGCCTTCGACGGCACGCTTATCCTCGTATCGCACGACCGCGACTTCCTCGACGGATTGGTATCTAAGGTATATGAATTTGGCGAAGGTCGCGTGCGCGAGCACCTCGGTGGTGTGTATGACTTCCTTGAGAAAAAACGCATCGAAAACCTCAACGAGCTTGAGCGCACACGCAAATAACAACCCGATATGAAGATACAGTTTATTGTTGTTGGAAAAACCGCCCAAAGCTACTTGGTAGAGAGCATTGCCGACTATGCCGGTCGCATACGCCGTTACCTACCCTTCGACATGGAAGTAATACCCGAGTTGAAGAACACGCGCAACATGACCACCGACCAGCAAAAGGAGCGCGAAGGCGAAACTATACTGCGAGCCCTACAACCGGGCGACTTTGTGGTACTACTGGACGAGCACGGACAGGAATTTACCTCGGTAAAGTTTGCCCGCTACATAGAGCAAAAGATGCAGACCGTAGCCCGCCGATTGGTATTTATAGTAGGTGGCCCGTATGGCTTCTCTCAGGCTGTATACGACCGTTGCAACGACAAGCTCTCACTCTCGAAGATGACCTTCTCGCACCAAATGGTACGCCTCTTCTTTACCGAACAGCTCTACCGCGCCATGACCATACTCAACAACGAGCCCTATCATCACGAATAACAAACACACATATAATATAACTATGAAAAAAATTCTTTTTAGCACATTGCTGCTTCTCTCGATGGCACTATGCAACAGTGCCTATGCACAGGCCACAGAGGCCGAGACACCCGACACAGACACCGAAGCCTTCGACACACACATAGGTACTATGTGGGACTTGTCGGTAGGCAAGAAATTGGGCCCCGTACGCCTCATGTTGCAACAAAGCGTATTCACTATCGACACCTACATGGAGCGTGCCATGACCATCTTTGGTGGCGATGTAGATATTATACCCACCTACCTCAAGGCAACTGCATTGGGTTTCTATCTCTACCACCGCTCCGACGCCGGCCAATACCGCAACCTCTTGCGTTACCATGCAGGTCTCAACGGTGCCGTACCCACCGAATACATCACCCTCTCATGGGCAGCACGATACGAATCGACCTACATTGTGGGCAACAGCACACCCGTCGACAAGTTCCGTACACGTCTGCGCATGGCCGTCAACATTCCCAACTCTAAGTTCTCACCCTTCTTTGGAGCCGAACACTTCTTGCAAGTCAACGGTGAAGACTCGGGCGAAACAGAGCGCGTATGGATAGACCTCGGCTTGACCTACAAAATCGACAAGCACAACAGCGTAGAACTCCTCGCGCGTGCCGAAAACCGCCAACTCTGCACACCCCAACAATGGAATGCCAACTTCGGCTTCGCATACAAAATCAGCTTGTAAAAAAAACACAACACCCATAAACAGCACCCGGCTGTACAGCACACTGTAC
>JAFZFQ010000036.1 GCA_017555825.1 Bacteroidaceae bacterium
TGGGCTTGGTAAATACACCAAATATCTCAATGAAGGGCATGATAGGAAGGGGTGCCTTGAGGAACATGGGAACATCGGGCCAGAATACCTCTTTCCAGTACTCTTTGGTACCAAAGATGTTTACAGCCAAGAAGGTGCAAATGGCAAGTACCATGGTGATGGCCAAGTTGCCTGTGAGGTTGGCTCCGGCAGGAAATATTACCATCAATCCCATCAAGTTTGAGACGAAGATAAAGTAGAACGCCGTGAGCAGATAGGGTGCAAAACGACGACCTTTCTCGGGGCCGAGTATCGACTTGATTACATCGTCGTATACCATACATGTGAGCATCTCAATGGCACCGGCAAATCCGCGAGGTGCTTTCTTGCCATTGTTCTTGTACCAATTTACCAAGGGGAAGAGACACAAGCATATAACAATAAGTGTTATGAAGAGTGCTGCTACATTCTTGGTAATAGAGATGTCGAGCGGACGGTATACCTCACCTTGGGCATTGACACCCACTACTTTGCCATGATGTGCTTCGCTCGGGTCTATATAGAAGCCGTCGTATGTCTCGCCATGTTCTACCTTGCTCGACATAAAACAGTGCCATCCACCCTCATAGTCTTGTACGATGATGGGGAGGGCTATCTTATGACTGTGCGAAAAAGGCACTTCCCAGCTATAGTGGTCTACCAAGTGGTCAAAGATGGTCTCTTTGGCATCGAACTTGGCATTCTCATCGTGATGCGAGTGGTCAAACAAGGCTATGCTTGCCGCTGCAGCCATGACGATGAGCGTGATGCAGATAATGAGTATCGAGTGCTTTTTCATTTGTTAATGTGTTGTAGGCATATTGCCGTTGAGGGTTAATAGATGCACACCGCAATGCGGTTGTTGTCTACGTCTACAAATCCGCCACTTACCTCTAACGAGTGTCGCTCGTTGCCTGTTACATACTCTATCGTGCCTTTTTCGAGCGTTGATACCAACGAGGCATGGTTGTGTAGTACGGTAAACGAGCCTTTTGTTCCGGGCAGTGTTACCAATTCTACTTCGCCTTCAAAGAGTGTTGTTTCGGCTGATATAATTTCGAGTCTCATGGCTGTAATTAGTTGGCTTTGGCTTGTTCGAGCATTTTCTTACCCTTGGCAATTGCCTCATCGATAGTACCTACGTTGAGGAATGCTTGCTCGGGATATTGGTCCATCTCGCCGTTCAAAATCATCTTGAAGCCGCGGATAGTCTCTTCCAAGGGAACCATTACACCGGGTAGACCGGTAAATTGCTCGGCTACGTGGAAGGGTTGTGACAAGAAGCGTTGTGCACGACGGGCACGGTTCACAACGAGCTTGTCTTCGTCCGAGAGCTCGTCGATACCCAAGATGGCGATAATGTCTTGCAACTCGTTGTATTTCTGCAAGAGTTGTTTTACAGCTTGTGCGGTATTGTAGTGCTCCTCGCCTACGATGAGCGGGTCGAGAATACGAGATGTTGACTCCAAGGGGTCTACGGCGGGATAGATACCCAACTCCGAGATCTTACGGCTCAATACTGTTGTTGCATCCAAGAAGCTGAAGGTTGTAGCGGGAGCGGGGTCGGTCAAGTCGTCGGCAGGCACATAGATAGCTTGTACTGATGTGATAGCACCTTGCTTGGTCGATGTAATACGCTCTTGCAATTTACCCATTTCCGATGCCAATGTGGGTTGATAACCTACAGCCGAGGGCATGCGACCGAGTAGGGCCGATACCTCTGAACCTGCTTGGGTGAAACGGAAGATGTTGTCGATAAACAAGAGAATCTCTTTACCACCGCCGTCGCCATCGCGGAATTGCTCGGCCACAGTAAGACCTGCAAGCGCTACACGAAGACGTGCACCGGGAGGCTCATTCATCTGTCCAAATACGAGGGTAGCTTGCGAGTTGTTTACGCTGTTCATGTCTACGTCTTCGAGGTTCCACTCGCCACGCTCCATGCCTTCGCGGAACTTCTCGCCATACGACATTACGCCCGATTCGATCATCTCGCGCAACAAGTCGTTACCTTCACGAGTACGCTCGCCTACACCGGCAAATACTGAGAAACCGTTGTGGCCTTTGGCGATGTTGTTAATCATCTCCATGATGAGCACGGTCTTACCTACACCGGCACCACCAAACAGACCAATCTTACCACCGCGAGAGTAGGGCTCGAGCAAGTCGATAACTTTGATACCGGTAAAGAGGAACTCGGTACTTACTGTCAACTCGTCAAATGCGGGTGCATCCTGGTGGATAGACTTCACATTGTTGTAGTCGAGAGCGGGAAGGTGGTCGATTGCATTGCCCATTACATTCAACAAGCGACCCTTTACTTGGTCTCCTGTGGGCATTGACAAGGGACGTCCCAGGTTTATTACTTTCATACCTCTTACGAGTCCGTCGGTAGAGTCCATAGCTACGCAGCGAACTGTATTCTCGCCGATATGTTGTTCTACTTCCACCAACAAATCTGAGTCGTTGCTACGCTCGATCTTGAGGGCGGCATAAATGGGGGGTACGCTGTTGCCTTCGCCTTCAAATGATACGTCGACAACGGGTCCGATTACTTGTGTGATATAGCCAAAGTTTTCACTCATGGTTTATAGGGTTATTTTATTTTTATTTCTTTTTCTACATTGATTAGAAGTGCCAGCCAAGTGCTACTACTACGCTCATAATAGCGAGGTTGACAAGGCTGATGGGTAGGAGATATTTCCATTCGAGCTTGAGCAGTTGGTCGATGCGTAGGCGGGGGAATGTCCAGCGGAACCACATGCTTATCCACACTACGACGATGCTCTTGCCCAAGAACCATACTATTGAGGGAATGTAATCCATAATAGTATTGAATGACTCCCATCCGGGTATGTGCAATGGCATCCAACCACCCAGGAAGAGGGTTGTAGCTATACCTCCCATGATGAAGAGGTTGAGGTACTCGGCCAGATAATAGAAGCCAAAGTGTATACCGGAATATTCGGTGTGGTATCCTGCGGTGAGCTCACTCTCGGCCTCGGCCATGTCAAAAGGACCACGGTTGATCTCGGCCGAGCCGGCTACGAGATAGATGATAAAGGCTATGAGAGCAGGAATGTGACCGCGGAAGAGGAACCATCCCTCGTATTGAGCCTCGACAATGCCTGTTACCGACATAGAGCCCGATATGGCTACGATTGTGAGGATAGACAAGCCTATCGAAAGTTCATAACTTATCATTTGTGCACCGGCACGCATGGCTCCGATAACGGTATATTTGCTGTTTGATGACCATCCTGCGAGCAATACGCCGATGATGCCCAAGCCCGATACGGCCAGCATGAAGAATACACCTACATCGTAATTGATAACTTGCAAGCCACGACCCCAGGGCAAGCATGCAAAGGTGAGCATCGAGGCTACCAACACAAAGAAGGGGGCGAGGTTGAACAAGAAGTGGTCGATGTTTTTGAGGTAGATAAGCTCTTTGATAAGAATCTTGAGCATATCGGCTACACTCTGAAATACGCCAAAGGGACCTACACGGTTGGGACCAAGACGACATTGGAATGCACCGGCAACCTTGCGCTCAAAGTAGATGAGGAAGAGTGCCAGGATACAATATAGTGCAAGTATAGCAACACCTATAAGCACAAACTCTATGAGCAAGGTAGCCCACTCGGGCAGGAAGCTCATAAGCAGGTTGTGTATCCACATGGTTATGTTCGAAAAATCGTACATGTTATTTGGTTTATAAGGTTTTTACTTTCTGTTAACGGTCAATGTCGGGGATAACATAGTCGAGCGAACCGCCTCCGGCAATGAGGTCGGCAATCTTGCCTCCTCGACACACCTCGTCGAGCGATGCTACGAGCATCATACCCGGTGAGTTGAGTTTGAGACGGTAGGGATATTTGTCGCCTCGGCTCTCGATGTATACACCAAATGCACCACGACTTGCCTCAACTTGGCGGAACCAATGTCCCTCGGGCAACTTGATGATGGGTTTCATCTTTTCCGAAACGGGGCCTTCGGGGATGTTGTCTACCAATTGTTCGATGATACGTATAGATTGTAATATCTCGTCCATACGCACCATGTAGCGTGCATAGATGTCACCTTCGGTGCGCAATACTTCGTCAAACTCTACCTTGTCATACAAGGCGTAAGGTATGCGCTTGCGCACGTCGCAAGCCCAACCCGATGCACGGCCCGAAGGTCCTGTCATTGAGTGTGCTATACAACGATCTTTCGATATGACGCTGATGCCGTGCATACGTCCTTGTGCAATGACGTTGCCTGTAAAGAAGCGGTGATACTCCTTGAGGCGCTCGGGCATAATCTTGCAGAATTCCTTGATTTTACGTTGATAGTCGGGGTGTATGTCTTGCATTACACCACCTATCTTGTTGTAGTGGAACGACATACGTGCACCGGTAGTCTCTTCGAGAATGTCAAGCACCATCTCGCGCTCGCGGAATCCATAGATGAGTGCTGTGGTGCTACCCAAGTCGTTGCAGAATGTGCCCCAGAAGAGCAAGTGCGACGATATACGCATCAACTCGTCGTTGATGGTGCGTATGTATTGTGCACGCTCGGGTATCTCTACTTGCAACGCGTCCTCGATACACATACACAAGGCATGGCGGTTTTGCATGGCCGAGAGGTAGTCGAGACGGTCGGTAAAGTGCAGTATTTGGGGGTATGTGAGCGATTCGCTCATTTTCTCAATACCGCGGTGTATATATCCGCAGTAGGGGTCTACTTTCTTGATAAACTCACCGTCGAGCGAGCAACGCAAGCGCAACACACCGTGTGTCGAGGGGTGTTGAGGGCCTATATTTACTACATAATCGTCGGGGGCAAAGATTACGGGTTCGGTCTTTGCAATCTTGCCATCGGGTTGCTCTACATACGATACAGTGGTGTCGTAGGCCTCTTCGTGGTGGAGTCGTATGGGGTTTACTTCGGGGCTGGCATCATAGTCCTTGCGCAAGGGGTGGCCTACCCAGTCGCGACGCAAGAAGAGACGACGCATGTCGGGGTGGTTGATAAAGATGATGCCAAAGAAGTCATATACCTCACGCTCAAAGAAGTTGGCCGACTCCCAAAGGTCGGCTACTGAGTGGAGCATGGGTTTTTGTCGATCGGCAGTCTCAACGCGTACGCTCAGACGATTGCCTGTCTTGGTCGATTCGAGATAATATATACAGCCGAGTGTCTCTCCCCAGTCCATACCTACGATGGTTGTGAGGTAGTCAAACGGCGATTCTGCATCTTCATACAAGGCTTTTGCGAGCTTGTGCCATTGGGCATCGGGTACTGCTATCTCAAGTACCTGTGCCTCGGTAAATGTGGCTTCGGGTATCAGCGCGCTTATTTTTTCTTGAATGCTTGCCATATACTATATAATATAAGTGTGTATTCTATATTGTTGCCCGATTGATGTCATTCTTTGTCTTTGAAGAACTCTTCGCGCTTTTGCTTGCGATTGACACCACCAAAGAAGTTTTCAACCTTGATTTTACGTTGCAATTGCATCATGCCATATAGCATTGCTTCGGGGCGGGGTGGGCATCCGGGTACAAAGACATCTACGGGGATAATCTTGTCGATACCGGGTACTGTGTGATAAGAGTTGCGGAATGGGCCACCCGACACGGCACATGCGCCGGTTGCTATTACATATTTGGGCTCGGCCAGTTGGTCGTATACGCGCTTGAGAATAGGTGCCATGCGGTGTACGATTGTTCCAGCTACCATCAAGAAGTCGGCTTGGCGAGGCGAGTTGCGTGTTACCTCAAAGCCAAAACGTGCCATGTCGTGACGCGCTGCTGCTACCGACATAAACTCAATACCACAACAACTTGTGGCAAAGGCCAAAGGCCATACCGAATTGGAGCGTCCCCAGTTAATAATATCGTCAAACACACCTACTACCACATTGGTGCCGGCTGCATTCAATTCTTCAACCAATTGCTCGAGAGACTCGTTGTCTTTGAAGTCCTCGTATTGCATAGCCTTGATATTCGATTTCTTTATTTCCATTCCAACGCTCCTTTCTTCCATGCGTATACAAGACCCAAAACAAGAATAACCATAAAGACTGCAATGCTTATAAGACCGGCAACGCCTATTTCACCCAGAACTACAGCCCAAGGAAACAAAAACACTGTCTCGACATCGAACATGAGGTAGAGGATGGCAAAGAGATAATAACCGGCTTTGAATTGCATCCAAGAGGTGCCACGAGTGGGTATACCACATTCGTAGGCTTCGCCTTTCTGGGGGTTGAATGAACGTGGTGCAAGCAACCATGCAATGAGCAATGCTGCTCCTACCATTACAATAGCTGTGACAAGAATAGTCACAAATAATGCTGAATTCATCGTTGTTTTATCCTAATGGTTTGTGTCTATATTTTCATGGTTTAATTCGGATTGCCTTTCTTCCGAATACAAATCCACGCAAAGATAAGAAAAAGTTTTTCCAAACGAAGAAATATTCCCATCTTTTATTTATAAAAAATGTGCTTTTGTGAACGTTTTGTGATAGTCTGTGTTGTTATGGTGTATTGGTTGCATGAGATCGTAATTTGTTGTGAGGCTAAGTGCTTGTTAATCTGCTCTTTGTAATGTGGCGATGCCGTTACTGCGGTCTTTTCGATATTGCTTTTGTGTGATTAGGGGGTAGAAAGTGGACGTACTTGTCACTTTTTTACACTCGTTTCCCTATATTGTAGAATATAGGATGCGGTTCGGGAAAAGAAATTGGGCAAGCCTATTTCTTTTTCGCTCACCATTGCGTATATTTGAGGTAAACCTCCAATTTACTTTCGCTCGCTGTGAAAAATATTCAAGCAAGCTTGATATTTCTCGCTCGCTTATTCGTATATTTGCGATAAATTGCAGTGGATTGTCCTATAGGGGCAGGTAGTAGAGACTTGCGATAGTGGAACCAATGCAAAGAAACGTTAAAAATAAAAAGTTATGAAGAAATCGTACCTATTCCTTGCCGATGGCTTTGAAGAGATTGAAGCCTTAACTGTGGTTGATATAATGCGTCGTGCCGAGATGCCTTTGGTGACATTGTCGGTAAATGATAAAGCGGTTGTTACCGGTGCTCATGGTATACCTGTTGTTGCCGATGCCCTGGCTCAAGATGTTGCTTTTGATGAAGTAGAATGGTTGATATTGCCTGGTGGTATGCCCGGTATGACCAATTTGGCTGCAAGCCGTCCGTTGTGCGATTTGGTGAAGGCTCATGTCGAGGCCGGTGGTCGCACTGCAGCTATCTGTGCATCGCCCTCGATATTGGGTATGCTTGGCTTGCTCAATGGCCGTCGCGCTACTTGTTATCCGGGTTTTGAACACAATCTCGAAGGTGCTATCGTGACCGGTGAGCGCACTGCTGTCGACGACAATATTACTACAGGCAATGGCCCTGCTTCGGCTGCTGTGTTTGCGTTGGAAATCGTGGCGCAAAGTTGCGGTGAGGCTAAGGCTCAAGAGGTAGCAGCCGGTATGTTGATGTAAAACACTAATTTGCTCACACACAATGCGTATAGATATTATTACCGTCTTGCCCGAGTTGCTCGACGGCCCATTGAATAACTCAATACTCAAGCGTGCGCAAGACAAGGGTCTGGCCGAGATTGTAGTACACAACTTGCGCGATTTTACGCTCGACAAGCATCGTCGTGTCGACGACTATCCCTTTGGTGGTGAAGCGGGCATGGTAATGCAGATAGAGCCTGTAGATCGTGCTATATCGTACTTGAAGTCTCAACGTGACTATGATGAGGTGATATTTACCTCGCCCGATGGTGATATGTTTGACCAACCTATGGCCAATTCGCTCTCGATGCTCAACAATATCATCATTCTGTGTGGTCACTATAAAGGTATTGACTATCGTATTCGCGAGCACCTCATTACACGGGAAATATCGATAGGCGACTATGTGCTCACGGGTGGTGAAATGCCTGCGGCGATTATTGCCGATGCTATTGTGCGCCTCATACCCGGTGCTATAGGCGATGAGCAGTCGGCTCTGAGCGATTCGTTTCAAGACAATCTCTTGGCTCCTCCGGTCTATACCCGTCCGGCCGAGTACAAAGGCTGGCGTGTGCCCGATGTGTTGTTGTCGGGTCATCAACGCAAAATCGACGAGTGGAAGCACGAGCAAGCTGTAGAGCGCACACGTCGTTTGCGCCCGGGATTGTTGGACGAGTAACCCCACATTACCCCATTATAACAACGAGGCAATGTCAATGCGATTTTGACATTGCCTCGTTGTTTATTTCTGTCGGATACCCAATATTTTTCTGTATTGTGACCACCGGCGATATAAAACAAAAGGCTTGGTGTTGCTCAACACCAAGCCTTTTGTTTTATATGCGATATTGATTATCGAATGGCAACCTTGGTAGATACACCGTCGATAGTAACGATGTAGATACCCTCGTTGAGGTTGGTCTCGATAGTGGTTTTGATAGCTCGAGCTTGTGCTGTGAATACTACGCGACCGGCGATGTCGGTAATAACGATATCGGCATTCTCACGAGCATTTACGATGTTGAGTTCGCTACCGTTTGTAAATACGTTCCAAGTGGCAACCGAGGGAGATTCTACCGCAGTGTTGTCGTTGAAGTAAACGTTGGGGTAGATACCGCAGCAGATGTCCATGCCGTAGAAGTCGCGAGCCGAGTACCAGCCGGCGGGCTTGTTGGCAAGGTCAATGTCGTTATGGAAGTAAGTGGTGCAATCACCGTTTTCGCGAGCGTAGCTGTGGGCGATGAAGAGACGGTTGTTGCTGCTGGGTGTAATTTCGGGGAACTCTATTTCAAAGAAGAATGTGCCGGTTACTTCAATCTCATCCTCAAGAACAATAGCGCCGAGGTTGAGGCTACCAGAAGCAATTTCTGTAGTACCAAATACATCTTTGATTTTGAGTTCTTTGCTGAATACCACTTCGCCAGGCATGTTGTTCTCGTCGGCTTTTACGATGCGAGCAGTGATGTTCTTAGAAGAGTGTACGGGCGAAATCTTGTAGTTTCCAAAGATTACGTAGCTACCGGCAATGAGTGTTTTCGCGTCGGCAGGACGGTCGAAGCGCTCGGCAACACGGTGGTATGTCTCGCTCAAACCGCACAATGCATCGTATGAGGCGTTGCTTGATGAGCTGAATGTGTACAAGTTGTCTTCGGGCTTAAAGTTACCTACACAGTCGCCATAGCCGTCTGTGTTGTGGATGCGGTTGATGTAGTACTCACGCAAAATGCCTGTCTCGCCATCGCTGTTGATGAGGATGAGCATGTCTTCGTTGAATACTTCGTTGTCGTCTTCTTCCAACTCAAATGTTACAATGGGGTTGGCTGCTGTATTGTCGTTGGTTACACCGTAGAAGCCGAAGTCCCACTCTACGCTCTCGCAGTTGGTAGCATTGTAGCCATACTCAAAAGTCTCGCCTTCGTATGTGTATACGCGGGGAACCATTTTGTATTGGCCGTCGCTCATGAATTGGTCGATTGACCAGAGACCACCCTTCGACATCATATAACCCTCGGGCATGATGCGGATGTGGTCGCTATCTACTTGGATGTAGTCCCACATACAGATGTTGCCACCGACTTCACCTGTGCAGTGGTGGATAGCAAAGTAGTATGTGCCTGTAGTAGCAGGTGTAAAAGTACCACTGTAGAGGTTCCACTCGGTATCTTTTTGGGCATTACTTCCTTTGCGGTCGATGATGGTTGTTGTTTGAGCCTCTACTGTAGCAGCATTACCAATAGTCATCTCCCACTCGTCGATGATATTGCCATAACCCATACAGAAGGCCCATGTACCGAAGTGGTATGTTACACCGGCTTCGAGTTCGATAGCAGATGATATAGCCCATGCGTCGCGAGCGCTTTCGTCGCTGTACATAGATACAAGAGTATAGTCACCGCTGAATGCTTGCAAAGCACCGCCTGTTTGTTCAGCAGGTTTGTCGCAACTGATGCTGGTTGCAGCGTCTACTGTTGTCCAGCCCTCGGGCATCATGGTTGTAGTGTTGATTTCCTCAAAGTCTTCCAAGAGCAATTGAGTATCGTCGCTGGCTACTGTTTTTTGCATATTAACACGGTTGCTACCTGCTTGTTGAGCCAACTTAACAGGCGCTACTGTAGCCATTGCAATATTGGCCGAAAGTGCCAATGTTGCCAAGCCAAAGAGTAATTTTTTTGTCATGATATAGGGGTTTAAATTAATAGTTTTTCCTCATCTCAAATAGCGTTGCAAAATTAGCCTAAATTTTTGGGTGAGAAAAATTTATTGAAATAAAAATGCTTGTTGCGTGCGTTAAAAATGGATGTTACAAGGTGATGTAGAATATATTCATATCATTTGCCGGTAATACTCCATAGCCCTGCAGTGCGTGTGTCGTGTGTCGATATATTGTGATGTAGGCATTCTTGAGTCAGCTCTTGGGCTTTGTCGGGATAGATGCTTGCCGATAAAATAATGTTGTCGATATTGAAGTTTTTCAGAAGTGCATCTACATGGCCTTTATATTGCTCGGTGATGATGGCGTAGTCTACACTGACAGGGTTGTCGGTGTGGCAGTATCGCCACGTGTTGTCGTCTACCCACAAGATGCGTGTGCCATAGTATTCGATAAAAGGTAGTGCGATGTAAATGTGCTCGGTGGCAATTGTGTCGGTTGTGGTGATGTGATGTGTGGTGAGGTGCTCGCGTGTGCGCCATTCACTACCCGTGGCGGGTGTGGTGTAGCATGTATCGGTGTTAATAATGAAACAATTGCGATTGTTGTCGGCGAGTTGTATATGGGTATATTCGCGCTCGGCGGGTAGTAGTGCCACAGGCGATGATGTGCTCAGGGTGTCGTATAAAACGATGCTCTGCATGCCTATAAACGATGCGATAGCGAGACTGATAGGTGCAAGGCTGCGCTGCAATATAGCATACCACACGGCTATAACCATTGTGCCATATAGCAGGAGCATGGGCAGTGTTACCCATATTCCCTCTATAGAGGCTCCGGGTAGTGAGGCTATGGCTTGGGCTCCGCTACAGAGTAGTTGTGCTGTAGCGTCGGTAGCGTTGTCGAGCCATGCGTGTGGTATGTGCAAGCACTCGAATGCTTGCATGCCGAGTGCCATGAGCATCAATGGCGTGAGAAGCGGAGTGAACAATAGGTTGGAGAGTAGACCCCAAACAGGGATGTAGTGGAAGTAGTAGGCCGCAAATGGTGCGGTTGCTATCTGTGCGGCAAACGATGCCGATGCCAGACCTGTGATATATCGCAATATAGTATTGTGGCTGTTGAGATAATTGCTGATGTCGAGGTGCGGACTCAGTATGATAATGCCGGCTACAGCCGTGTAGCTCAGTTGGAAGCTGATGTCGAAAAGTTGCATCGGAGCAAAAAGGAGTACCATCACCGCCGATCCACACAGGGCATTGAGCGATGTGTTTGAGCGGTTGAGCATGCCGGCAACACCCACAAATGTGGCCATGATGCAGGCTCTTACTACCGACGGTGATAGTCCGGTGATAAAGGCGTATACCCACAACAACACAAGGGTGACGATACCGCGTATGTGGCGCATGAAGGTATATCGCAAAGGGTATAACAACAACCATAGGATGAGGGCTATGATACCTGTGTGCAAGCCACTCACAGCAAGGATGTGAGAGAGACCGGCTGCCGAGAAGTATTGTCGCGTGGTAGAAGGTAGGTTGGCTTTATAACCCCATAACAGGGCCGATAGTAGCCCGATGTTCTCGTCCGATAGGTTGCAACGTTGCAATGTGGCAATACATTGTTGTTGCATCTTCATGGCGCGATGTTGTAGTGTTGTCGCAGCTTTGTGTTGCGATAGCTGCCAAGCATCGTCGGCGAGATATTGTCGGTATAATATACCCTTGCGAGCCATAAATTGTGCGTAGTCGAAAGCATAGGGCATGCTACTGCTCGCGATGGCTTGCAGATTGGGGTGGAAGATAATCAAATCGCCACCTTGCAAGTTCTGTGCAGTGAATGACTTTTGTAAGTTGAGTAGTATCTTGATATTGGTGTGATGCAACGTGCTACTATCGTTGAGCGCTACAATTGTCGCCTCGGTGCTGTAGGAGTGCTCCTGTTCGGCCGCCATCTTCTCGATGCGAGCTATGGCTATAGTGCTGTCGTCGACATCGGGTAGGGTATAGGTTGGGATGTTGTAGCTACACACCCCCATGCCTATAGCCGTAAATGCAGCAAAAATGGATGCCGAAAATGACACCTTGCGCAAGGTTGAGAATGTGTGCTTACGCACAATCCATGCACACACACTACATGCAATAGCTACACCGCTCCATATATATATTGTGTATATCGAGGGCGATACATATTGCCACACGATGCCTGTCATGAGCGGTATGAGCAGGCGCATGAAGGGCACATGAGATAGTGTATATCGAGGTGTAGGGTGCATGGCGTATGATAGAATAGTGCGAATATAGTGAAAATGTAGTTACATATATATTATGTACGGGCGTAATCGGTAAAAAGAGTGCTTTATTGTGTGCGGAATGAAAAAATATTGTGTTAAAAGTGTTAAAAAATGGCATTTGTGAACAATTTCTGCACAAAAAATTAGGTTGTTCGCAAAAAATACTCGTTATTTGCAATCAATTCAAAAATAACCCGACATATTAACCTTTTAAAAACAGAAGCCTATTGAACAAAATTACTCTTAATTAAACGTAAAATAGTAGAGTAAATGAACAATTTGTTTAATCATACCGATGACGAACTCGTCGCACGGTATGCTGATGGTAACAATGAGGCTTTTGACGTCCTACTTAAAAGGCACGAGTCGAAAATCTTTTCATACATATATTATATTGTCAAAGACGATGACAAGGCCAATGATATTTTTCAAGAGACCTTTGTCAAGGCTATTATGACTATACGCCAAGGTCGATACAGCGGCAATGGCCGTTTTGTATCGTGGATAACTCGCATTGCCCACAACCTTATTATCGACAACTATCGCCAAGAAAAGATAGAGAACTGTGTGAATAGCGAAGATGAGTCGCTCGATATATTCAATCGTAAGGAGCTGAGCGAAGGCACTATAGAAGATGCGCTTGTACAAGAGCAAATCTCGTGCGACATACGCCGCCTGGTAGATGCCTTGCCCGACAATCAACGCGAGGTGATAGAGTTGCGCTATTACAAAGACTTGAGTTTCAAAGAGATTGCTGACCTTACCAATGTGAGCATCAACACTGCATTGGGTCGCATGCGCTATGCTATACTCAACATGCGTCGCATGGCCGAGCAGTACAACATTGCACTCACACTCTAAATACTTGGGTTACTGAATAAAAAAATCACATCTTCGCACAATAATAGTACAGGGCATTGCGTTATATAGGTGTAACTTGTAATAACGAAGCCTATGAAGAAAAACTCTACACCTGTATCTATTAAGAAATCACCCAACAGCACTGCAGAGTTGCACGCCCGTCCTTCGACACTCAATGCTATTATGCAATTTGCACGCTCTTATACCTATGTGCCCAAGTTGCAGGCAGGACTGGGAAATATGGTGCCCAACTGACAACATAGTGCTTGTGAGAAGAACAACCGAGACGATCTCCCCTTGCGAGATGTCTCGGTATTTTTTTTGTGCCCCGTAGGAGTGTCGGTAGGGTATAAAAAAGGCTGAGCCCGTGATGGACTCAACCTTGTAGCTGTATAGATAGTTATCTATTATTTTTTCATTTGACCCACCTTCTCAAGGATGCGGAGGAGATGCAACCAGAATTTTTCTACAGCGGGGATGTGCATACGCTCGTCGGGTGAGTGTACGTCGCGCAATGTAGGACCAAACGATATCATGTCGAGGTTGGGATATTTTGAGAGGAACAAACCACACTCGAGACCTGCGTGGATAGCAAGAATTTCGGGTGTAACGTTGAACAACTCTTCGTAAGCCTCAACAGCGATGTCTTTGATAGCCGATTGCATGTTGGGTTTCCAGCCGGGATAGCCTTCGCCGTGAGCGGGCTCGGCACCTGCCATAGCAAAGAGAGCCTCGATTTGGTTGGCGATGTCATATTTCTCGCTCTCAACCGAGCTGCGTTGGCTTGTAGCCACAACGATAGTGTTGCCTTCGCGCATTTTTACCGATGCAAGGTTAGTAGAAGTTTGTACCAAGCCGGGCAATTCGCGGCTCATAGCGATTACGCCGTGAGGTGCAGCGTAGAGAGCCGAGATGAGGTTGTGAGCAGTTTTGTCGTCGATGCAAGTAGCGGGCACGTCGGCAGTCTCCATGCAAGAGCCTGTGAGGGCGTCAACACCACGCAACTCGTCTTCTACCATAGCGATGTGGCAGTTGAAGTCTACGCGGAGGTCTTCTTTGTGCTTCACGGGTACACCTACTACAGCCATAGCCTCGCGGGGGATAGCATTGCGCAAGTTACCACCATCGATAGTAGCCAACTTCACGTCATACTTCTTCATGGCGTTCCAGATGAAGCGAGCCAATATCTTGTTGGCGTTACCGCGACCGTGGTGGATGTCGCCACCCGAGTGACCACCGTTGAGACCCTTGATGCGCAATGTAGCGTAGTAGTAGTCTTGGGGAGCAGCTTGCTCGGTGTATGTAAATGTAGAAGTTGTGTCGATACCACCGGCGCAACCGATAAAGATTTGAGCATCGTCCTCTGAGTCGAGGTTGAGCAAGATGTCGCCACTGATGAGCTTGCCATCGAGATTGTTGGCACCAGTCAAGCCGGTCTCTTCGTCAACGGTGAAGAGTGCTTGCAAGCGACCGTGTTTTGCTTCGGGATCGATGAGCACAGCCATAGCAGCAGCCATACCGATACCGTTGTCGGCACCGAGAGTAGTACCGCGGGCACGTACCCACTCGCCATCGATATATGTTTGGATAGGATCGTTTTCAAAGTCGAGCTCTACATCGCTGTTTTTCTCGCACACCATATCCATGTGGGCTTGCAAGATTACAGTGGGAGCATCTTCGAAACCAGGAGTAGCGGGTACGGTCATCACTACGTTGCCAATCTCGTCGGTTGCAACTTCGAGGTTGTGTTTATGTGCGAAGTCTAAAAGGTAAGCACGGATTTTCTCCTCTTTTTTAGAGGGACGAGGTACTTGCGTAATGGCATCGAAAATCTCCCATACCAACGCGGGTTTAAGGTCTTTAACTTTCATAGAAATTTTACTTTATTAATCCCAACTAAAGCTAATGATTGTAATAGTGGGAAAATTTATGTTAATTTTTAAGGTTTTTCAAAGGCGGTAAACAAAATATAGGCCGAAAAATTGCGCATAAAAAATTTCTCTTTCCTATATTTGCACCACAAATATAATAATAATGTTGAAAACTATACTCATAACAATTGTTATAATTGCCATAGTTGTGCTTTTATTGGGTTTTAGAGTCTTTTTTATCAAGGGCGGACGCTTCCCATCGATGCACATCAGTAGCAATAAGGAGATGAAGCGTAAGGGTATAAGTTGTGCCGTATCGACCGATGCTCGCGATAGAAGTCGTAAGAACTTGGACGATGTGTTGAAGGAAAATTAAAATAAATTAGATACTTTAAAGATTATGAAAAAAATTCTGAACGCATTATGCGTAGTAGCTCTTCTCGCCGGCCTTGTGGCTTGTGCCGAGAATAAGAGTGCCGAAGTTGCTGTTGCCGAGAACTGCTCGGGACACAAGTTGCCCATTGCTTATGTTGACACCGACTCGCTTATCGTGCTTTACACCTATGCTCAAGAACAAGAGCAAAAGTTGGTAGATAAGATTGAGAACGACCGTGCCAACTTGAATGCACGCGTAGCCAAATTGGCCAAGCGTCAAGAGGATTTCCAACGCAAGGTACAAAACAATGCTTTCCTTTCGCAAAGCAGTGCCGAGCAACAATACAATGAGTTGATGCGCGAGCAAGAGAACTTGCAACAAGAGGCTGCTCGTATCGATGCAGAGAACTTACAAGCTCAACAAGCTATGTTGCAAGAGATTTCTGATGATATTCGCTCATATATCGAGGAGTATAACAAGACTGCCGGTTATGAGGTTATCTTGCAAAAGGCTGCTACTATCTACATCAGCAACGCTTACGACATTACAGGCGAGATTGCCGATGGCTTGAATAAAAAGCGTGCTGCAAAAGCCGAATAATTGAAAATATTACATAACAAAGCAAAGAGCCTTACCACAGCGGATAAGGCTCTTTTTATTGGTACGCTATAACTTGTATTCTCTTGTGGATTGATGAGTTTTAGTATCTTTATTGGATTTAGGATGCGGTAAGGAAAAAGAATTTGTGCAAACTCATTTCTTTTTCGCTCGTATGTCACTATATTTGCAATATAACACTGAAAACTATCGAACAGATGGCATATTTTTCGCTTATTATACCTGTATTTAATCGTCCTGATGAGGTGAATGAATTGCTCGAAAGTCTTACCAAGCAACGTTGCAAGGACTTTGAGGTGATTGTTGTTGAAGATGGCTCGCAAGTGCCTTGCGATAAGATTGTTGAGGCTTATAGCAATAGTCTCGATATTCACTACTATAACAAGCCCAATTCGGGCCCCGGACAATCGCGCAACTATGGCGCCGAGCGCGCCTCGGGCGAGTATCTTATTGTGCTCGACTCCGACTGTATCATCCCCGAGGGTTATCTCGATGCGGTAAAGGCCGAGTTGGATGCTGCTCCGGCCGATGCCTTTGGTGGTCCCGACCGTGCACATGACTCGTTTGCCGATATACAGAAGGCTATAAACTATGCCATGACCTCATTCTTTACTACAGGAGGTATACGTGGCGGAAAGAAAAAGCTCGATAAGTTCTATCCTCGCAGCTTCAATATGGGTATCAAGGCCGATGTGTATAAAGCTCTCGGAGGGTTCTCTAAGATGCGCTTTGGCGAGGATATAGACTTCAGTATACGCATATTCAAGGGTGGATACAAGTGCCGATTATTTCCCGAGGCATGGGTGTGGCACAAGCGTCGCACTGATTTGAGTAAGTTCTTCAAGCAGGTACACAACTCGGGTATAGCACGCATCAATCTCTATAAGAAATATCCCGAGTCGCTCAAGTTGGTACACCTCTTGCCGGCTATCTTTACGGTAGGTGTTGTTTCGCTCCTCGTGGGTACGCCCTTCATTCCGGCACTGTCGTCGCTCATAGCTCTCTTTATCCTTATTATTTTGGTAGATGCTACGTTGCAAAACAAGAGTGTTAAGATTGGTGTACTCTCGGTAGTAGCTTCGTTTGTGCAACTGATAGGCTATGGTACCGGTTTCTTGCGAGCATGGTGGCAACGTTGTGTTTTGCGCAAAGATGAGTTTGAGGCGTTCAAGAATAGTTTCTATAAATAATGGCAAAACTTACCATAACTCAATTGTCGGTCGATGATCGTCCGCGCGAAAAGATGATGATGCACGGGGCTCGCGCCTTGAGCAATGCCGAGTTGTTGGCTATACTCATAGGCTCGGGCACAGTAGAGGAGACGGCTATAGAGTTGTCGCAACGTGTGCTCAATGATGTAGGCAATAGTCTCAACTACCTGGGTAAGTATGACCTCAAGCAACTCATGGCCTATAAAGGTATTGGTGAGGCTAAGGCTATAACCATCATGGCTGCTATGGAGTTGGGTCGTCGCCGCCGCGAGGAGGACCCCGCCGAGCGTCCTACCCTCGGTACCAGTCGTGATACTTATGACTACATGGCTCCGCGACTTGCCGACTTGCCACATGAGGAGTTTTGGGCCATCCTGCTCAATCGAGCGGGTCGTGTGATTGATGCGGTGATGGTGAGCAAGGGTGGCACTGCTTCTACTGCCGTAGATATAAAAATCATTATGCGTGCTGCTATACAAAATCTTGCATCGGCTATCATTCTGTGTCACAACCACCCATCGGGTAGTAGCAGTCCCAGCAGAGAAGATGCGATGTTGACAAGACGCATTGCCGAAGCTGCACAGCTTATGGATCTGAGAGTGTTGGATCACATCATTGTTGCCGACAATCGCTACTATAGCTTTGCCGACGAGGGTGACTTGTAGCAGATATAATCTACTCTATTTTATTGCTTCTATACCTTGCAATGTGTTGTAGGGTGGTCTCACGTATATCACATACTCGCGTGTGTCGGGTAGTGTTACTGTGTCGGGAAACTGCATGGGTGCGGTGAGTGGAAGGGTATGCGGTGCAATGACGCGTTTGAGCCATCCCAGAAGTGAGGCCGACGGGTCACGCCACGACGCGGGCTTGTATTGCCACTGCCACTCGGCATGCGGGGGTAGGTCTGATAGTGGAGCTATTACATAGCTACTGTCGCGCGTGATGTAGAAAGGGTTGTTGCCCTCTACCTTGTTGGCTGTAGTAAAGAACGTAGCGGGTGACTCTATAGCCTCCTGTGCGCCCCACGGTAGTATCTGTATATACTTGTTGTAGAGTTGGTAACTCATATCGGCATTGCGAGCTATCAATGGAGTGGGTATGGCGAGTGTGTCGTCAAGGCCCACAAGCGGAACGACAAATGCTCGCCACTCCGATTCGGGTGCTTCGTAGTAGATGTGGTGTATATCCATTACCCAATTTTCGTTTATCGGCGAGGTTTCTTCTTGTTGTAGGAAAATGATGCCATCTTGGTCGTCGTGGTATTGCTCAAAAATAGATTTGTGTGCCACGCCGGTGTGGTATGCAAGGGGCAATATTGCAATGGCCCACACGATGAGTAGCGAGGCAAGAGCGAGGCTTGATGCTTTTACTACACGCGAGGGTAATGTTTGCAATATGTTGTAGAATATGCGCAATAGTAACAATAGTGCAAAGAACTCGGCTCCGTAGAAAATGCGCATGGTTTGCGCACCCGAGCGTATCGAAGCTACAAAAACAAATGCTATAATGGTGCATATAATCAAGTAGATATTCTCCTTGACAAATCGACGCATTGCATCGCGCCACGACTTGCGACAGCAGGCTATTGCAACCGTGAGTATGCACAACGGTATGGCACGCAGATTGCGTAGTGTAAGAATCAGTGACGATATAAAGTGCCCTACCGAATCGTACTCGATGTGCTGCGCCTTGTTTTCAAGTCCGGGCGATAGCAGTATACACAAGCATCCCAATCCGTAGGCAATAGCCACAATCGTAGTTTGGTTGGCTCCTATGTTGCGGTAGTGTGCTATCATGTATATGAGCAGTGTAGCACCTATGGGTAGGGAGAGCGCTTCGTGACCAAATCCGCAACAAAACGCCCACAGAGCCATGCCTATGGTTGCGAGGGTGATGGGCTTGTGATGTGGAGCAATGTGTCGCCACAGGAGCAGGAATGAGAGGCTTGCAAGCGATGTCCACAAGTAGTTGAGCGATCCTGCAGCCCAATAAAATAGGTAGTCCATGTCGGGCAGTAACCAATAGATACCGGCTACAATCATCAGCAGTGTTACGGGCTGCACTTTGCGGTTTTCTTTTTGAATAAAGAGCGCTATGCACCATAGCAGTAGCGTGAATACCAGGGTGTTGGCTATATCGAAGCCATAGTCGGGTAGGGTTGCCAAGAGCGACTGCAAGGCGATGTGTATAAGTGCGCGCGAGTTTTCGCCTATGTAGTGGTGGTATTGCGATACCAAAACGTCCATAAAACTTGCAATAGGCGATAGCGTCTCACCCGGCACATATCGTAAGGCATACCACACATCGTCGTCGTAGTAGGGCACAAAAAAGTTGAAGCAAAAGAATACAATTGCACTCAACAACAAGATGACAGTCGGGGTATATTGGGGTTTACTCATAGTTGTCTATAGCTGTTACGTTGCGATAGGGGTTCTTGGTTATGCAGATAAACGTATCTTGGTCGAGGTGTATGTTATAGTGCCAATTGGGTGTTACGGCTTGTGTGGGGTAGTTGTCCGGTTCTATCAAACGGCGTAACTTTGAGGCGATGGGTACCTTGTCGCTACATGATACGGGTGCGTAATGGTAGAGCAAGCTATCGGGTAGGTTTGCATCGGGTGCAAGTATATAGCAGTCGATGTTGTTGGTGGTATAAAGCTCATTTTCTCCTTGCACCTTATTGGAGTTGGTAAAAAGCGTGTGTGGGTGCTTGAGAAGATTGTACAACTCGGTCGATAGCCATTGCATCGGAACTTTGCCGTAGTAGGCTGCCATGTGGCGCGCTGTCCACCCCTGTTTATATTCGTCTTCTATATTGAGGGTATAGTGTTGAGCATACCACTGAGCCCTATAGGCGTCGAGCACAACAGTACCATCATTGCTATTGCAATACAGTTCAATAAGCGCACGGTGACTCTTTTCTACTTTACAATGCTCTACATAGAGTGCCGATGTGTAAGCCACAACAATAGCAATAGTCAAGGCTTGTAGCTTTCTTGAAGATATGAAACGAGGTAATATATATCTATCGACCATGCTCAGTAGCGGTATAATGGCAAACAACGCCATGCCGTAGCATGAGCGGGCTGCAAATTGCCAGGTGACTATGCACACCGGTACAAGGGCGAGTGATGCGACAATGCAAATGCGATAGCATGACATAATATATTCTGCCTCGGGCTTGTTGTGCTTGTATAGATGCCACAACACCAAGCATAGCATAAGGGGCAAAATGAGCGCAAACAGCAGGGGAGTGTAGAGTTCAATATTGCTCAAAGAGTGTGTTACCCATTGCGTTCTACTCCACGACCCCGGAGCGCACACAATCAGTGCTACGCCTATTGCCACTCCGCCTGTGATGCAATATTGCGAAACGTGGGCTTTCAGAGGCTTTTGATATAAAGAATCTACTGCAAGGCCCGCCAGTAGGCCCATTGATATAGCTTCATTGCTCCAACCGGCCAATATGCCTATTATCAACAGCAGGACGCGCCACAGAGGTGTGCTATATTGGGTGTCGGCACGGCGGTAAAGGTGGAGTACAATAAAAGTAATGGCTGTTACCCATAGATAGTACATTGCACCCGATGCCCACATCAGGGTGTCGTAGTGCCCCGGTAGAAAAAAGAATAGAGCTATCGCCGATAGTATGAGGCGAGCCGGGGTCACTTTTCGAGTTGAATAGTATAGGGTGAGTAGTGTGGTGCAGAGAACAAATACTGCCGTATTGAGCAGATTGAAACCCCCTTTGGGGCAAGTGCTCACAATCGCTTGGGCTATTGTTGTGACGGGAAGTCGGCCGTTTTTATTGAGGTAGTGGTTTACTTGTGAAGTAAAAAGGTCATCTACATTCTCAATGCGTTGTGTAGGGTACTCCCCATGCGGATGGTGTATAAATGCATGCCACCAATCGTCGCTGTAATAGGGCACTGCAAGATTGAATAGATAGAAACATAGGGCTATAACCAACCCCGTGAAGAGTGTCGAGTGGCTATTTCTCGTCATGCGAATGTTTTTTGTATTCTCGGGCTATGTATGTAGGACGATTTTTGGTTTCGTTGAATATGCGACCCAAATATTCTCCAATAATACCCAATGAGAGCAATTGAATACCTCCCAAAAACAATATGATACACATGAGCGAAGGGTATCCGGCAACCGACTCTCCCCATATCAGGGTCTTGGCAATGATAATCATCATGTATATAAAGGCAACTATCGAGATGATAAAGCCCAATATAGATGAAATGCGCAAGGGGGTTACAGAGAAAGAGGTTACCCCTTCGACAGCCAGATTGAAGAGTGAGAAGAAGTTCCACTTTGAGGTTCCTGCCACGCGCTCGTGTTGGTCGCACACTATTTCTTTCTTTTTGAA
>JAFZFQ010000037.1 GCA_017555825.1 Bacteroidaceae bacterium
CTCAAGCAAGTAAATATTGAAAATGCAGCCGAGGCCGACCGCATCTTCTCGATGTTGATGGGTGAGGAAGTTGCTCCTCGTCGCGATTTCATCGAAGAAAACGCCACTTACGCCAATATCGACGCATAATAGGTACCAATGGTGCTTGATATATAAATAGAGTGCACTCCCACGCGGTGCACTCTATTTTTTGCTTACCCCTAAGCTAAAACTTTATCATTTGCTGCGCACTCTTTGGTGCTCATGTAGAGCCGTAAAAGTCTAAAAAGGAAGGCTTTTTCTTGGTCTTGCCGAGCTTTTGACGTATTTTTGTAGCTCATAAATACATCACAAAATCATGTGTAAAGATTCTCAAAACGCAGAAGTAGAAATAACTCCGATTGATAGGCCGAAAAGATGTTGCATGAATTGCGGTACAGAGCTCAACGGCGAGTATTGTCATATGTGTGGGCAACATGATAGTACTTCAAAGCTCAGTATTAAGTCGTTTATTAGCGACTATCTCGACAATGCCTTTTTGTGGGATTCACAATTTCTCAAGACAATATGGCTGATGATTAGTCGTCCCGGTTTCTTGACAAAAGAGTTCTTGGCGGGTAAATTTGTATCGCAAGAGAATCCTCTTAAACTGAACATGTTCTTGCTGTTTGTCTTCATTACCCTGTGTATTCTCTTTAAAACTACCGATAAGTTGAGCAATACAATGCACGATATAACAGCAGATGACAGGGTAATTTCGGCTATGCATATAAACTCGTTCTTGGACGACGATTCTCATTTGGCTGCGACCCTGAACAGCTCTCGCGATACGGTGTTGTTGCAGGCTCCTTTGTCTTTGGCCGAGACGCACCCCGATTACTTCAAGGTTGTAGAAATAATAGAAGATGCTTCTGGAGCATCAAAGGATAGGTGGGTTGCTATTGTGCCTCACACGTTTATTGATGAAGGCGTTTTTGTGCAGAATTCTGACGACTATTATTGTATAAGCGATGCACCCGAAAATCTTTTAGACATCTTGCGCCTGATGAATGATGTAGGGGTAAAAATGCTCGAGATTACGATGGAGTATTTGCCTATCATCCTGCTACTTACAGCGCCCTTGCTGTCATTTTCGCTGCACCTTGTTTGGCGCAAGCAGAAGCTTCCCAATATCAATCACTTAATATTCTCGCTGCATTATACAGCTTTTGTTGTATTGCTTATCATTTTTATATACTTGCTATATCTTATTTTTTCGCCACCCAATGAGTTGTTAGAACCTCTGTTCACTGTGGCTTCCTGTGTATATCTTACCATCGCTTTTAGAGAGGTGTATGCAACAACTTCATGGCTCAAGACGATAATTAAGGCTTTTATTACCAGTATGATTTATTTTTCGATACTCGCTTTTATCTTCGTCTGTATATTTATTGCAGCCTGTTTTGTAATAGCAAATCAAATGGCTTAAGATTTTAGTAAAACCCCAAGATAGTCCCGAGAAGATCTTCAAGAACTTTTCGGGATTTTTTGTCTACTTGCCGAGAAGATAAATATTATTAAATACTAATTACTGCGTGCGATTGCAAAAAAATCGCTTACTTTGCATTTATAGTAGGCCGTGTGGCCTGTAACCTCATTTATAGACTATGGCAGGAAAACAAAATAAACAGGGCAATCGTATGACCATCAACGATTTGATGCAGCAAATAGTGGCAATATTCAATGCTACTCCCAATACACAATTCAATTACAAGCAAGTATCGCATGCCCTGGGATTGAGGCTTCCTGCCCAGAAAAAGAAGGTGTATGAGGTGCTCTCAACTATGGCTATGCAAGAATTTCTCATAGAGACCTCGCCTGGTCGATTCAAGAAGAAAGACCGTGGCACGCGCGTTGTGGGTACCTTTGAGCGTCGCAATAATGGCAAAAACCAAGTAGTAACCGAAGAAGGTGAGGCTATATTCGTAGCCGAGCGCAACTCGATGCATGCCCTCAATGGCGATAAAGTAGAGGTCTATGTGTTTGCTCGTCGTCGCCATTCAGAGCCTGAAGCCGAGGTAACACAGATTATAGAACGCGCCGACAACCTCTTTGTAGGTGTGCTCAACATTGAGAGACAATATGCCTTCTTGATTACCGATAGCAAGACGCTTGCCAATGATATATTTATACCCAAAAACAAGTTGCGCGGTGGTAAAGATGGCGAGAAGGCTGTTGTGCGCATTACCGAATGGCCCGAACACTCTAAAAACCCCATTGGCGAGGTAGTGGATGTGTTGGGTGAAGTAGGCGATAACAATACCGAGATGCACGCCATCTTGGCCGAGTTTGGCTTGCCTTATAAATACCCTGAGGCTGTAGAGAAGGCTGCCGATAAGATTTCGGATGCTATCACGGCCGATGAAATAGCTCGTCGTGAAGATTTTCGTAATGTTACAACCTTTACTATCGACCCTCGCGATGCCAAGGACTTTGACGATGCGCTGTCTATACGACGTCTGCCCTCGGGCCTGTGGGAGGTGGGTGTACACATTGCCGACGTAACCCATTATGTGCAACCCGGTAGTATCATCGATAAGGAGGCCGAGAAACGTGCCACATCGGTATATCTTGTAGATCGCACCATACCTATGTTGCCCGAAAGATTGTGCAACTATATATGCTCGCTGCGCCCCGATGAGGATAAGTTGGCCTTCTCGTGTATCTTTGAGATGGACGAAAATGCCCATATCAAACATTCGCGCATTGTGCGTACGGTAATACGCTCCGATCGTCGATTTGCATACGAAGATGCCCAAGATATTATCGAGGGAGCCGAGGGTGACTATAAAGAAGAGATACTCACACTCAACGACTTGGCGCAAAAGATGCGTGCGCGTCGATTTGAAAATGGCTCTATAAGTTTCGATCGCCAGGAGGTGCGCTTTGAGATTGACGAGAAAGGACACCCCATCAGCGTATACTTCAAGGTGGCTAAGGAGGCTAATATGCTCATCGAAGAGTTTATGCTATTGGCCAACTGTACTGTTGCCGAGGCAGTAGGAAAGACTGCTGCCGGCAAGAAAGGCAAGAGCTTTGTATACCGTATACACGACCTGCCCGACCCGTCTAAAATCAACGACTTGTCGGTGTTCATAGGCCGATTTGGCTATCGAACACGTCTGCACAACAATACCAAGGATCTCTCGAAAAACATCAACCGATTGATGCAGGAGATAAAAGGTCGCCCCGAAGAGAACTTAATATCGACCATAGCCATACGCTCGATGTCGAAAGCGATATATTCTACCGATAACATAGGCCACTATGGACTCGGATTTGACTACTATACACACTTTACATCGCCCATACGCCGTTATCCTGATATGATGGTACATCGTCTCATCGACCGCTACCTCAATGGTGGTCGCAGTGCAGTAGAGCAGTCGCTTGAGTCGAAGTGCAAGCACTCGTCGGAGATGGAGCAGCTTGCTGCCAATGCCGAGCGTGCCTCTATCAAGTACAAGCAAGTGGAGTTCCTCAGCGACAAACTTGGCGAGGAGTACGACGGTGTAATATCGGGTGTTACCGAGTGGGGCTTGTATGTAGAGATAGATGAGAATAAGTGCGAGGGTCTTATCCCCATACGCGACCTTGACGACGACTACTACGAGATAGACGAGAAAAACTATGCCTTGGTAGGACGTCGCACACATCGCACATACCGCCTTGGCGACCCTGTGCGCATTGTCATTGCCAATGCCAACCTTGAGAAGAAACAGCTCGATTTTGCCCTTGTGCGCACGCTCAAGCGATAAACAATATATAGCAATACCCACATGTCACAACAGCGACTGCAACAAGAACAGAAACTGCAACAGAAACTCTCTCCGCAGCAAATACAGCTCATGCGACTCTTGGAGTTGAATGAGCCGGAGATGGAGGAGCGTATCAAGCAAGAGTTGGTAGAAAATCCGGCTCTTGAAGAGGGTATTGATGCCTCACACGACGACAATTATAGCAGTGGTGAGGGCAACTATGACGAGGAGGGCTACCCTGTAGAGAGTGCCGAGCAGTTGTCGTTGGGCGATTATTATTCGGAAGATGACATACCCGACTATCGTTTTGGCTCACACAACTACTCGCCCGACGACCGCCAGGAGCAGACTCCCATAGGTGCCGGCTCGTCGTTTCATGAGTTCTTGATTGAGCAATTGACGATACGCCAACTCAACGAGACGGAGCGTCACATTGCCGAGTATATCATTGGTAACATCGATGACAATGGCTACTTGCAGCGCACACTCGATGCTATATCCGACGACCTCATATTTCAGATAGGCATAGATGTCTCTACCGACGAGATTGCGCGCATATTGTCGGTAATACAAGATTTTGAGCCAGCCGGTGTGGGTGCTACTTCGCTACAAGAGTGCCTGTTGTTGCAGTTGGAGCGTCGCAGTGGCACTCCCTCCAACATGCTGGCCTATCGCATCATCAATGAGGCTTTTGACGCTTTTACCAAGAAGCATTACGACAAGATTATCAAGCAGTTTGACGTGACCGAAGAGGCCTTGCGTGACGCCAATCACGAGATAAACAACCTCAATCCCAAGCCCGGCAGTGCGTGGAGCGACAACGATACTCCCTCGGAGCAGATAACTCCCGACTTTGAGGTGTATGAGCAAGATGGCTCGTTGGTTATCAACCATATTTCGGGCAATATACCCTCGCTCATGGTGAGTAGGCAATATAGAGAGATGTTTGAAGACTATAACGCCAACAAGCAAAATCGTACCCGTGAGCGCCGCGATGCACTGCTCTTTGTCAAGCAAAAGTTGGATGCTGCACAGTGGTTTGTCAATGCTGTGCGACAACGCCAGAAGACGCTGTTGGATACCATTACCGCTATTGTAGAGTTGCAACAAGACTTCTTCTTTACCGGTATGGAGAGTGACTTGCGCCCGATGGTATTGCGCGACGTGTCGGAAAAAACCGGTTATGACATCTCTACCATATCGCGTGCTACAAGTACGAAATATGTGCAGACCTCTTTTGGTATCTATCCTCTCAAGCACTTCTTCTCGGAGGGTGTGCAAAATACCGACGGCGACGAAGTCTCTACTCGCGAGATAAAACATATACTGCAACAATGTGTCGATAGTGAGGACAAAGCGGCTCCCTTGTCCGACGACCGCTTGTGCGAACTCTTGCATCAAAAAGGCTATCCTATAGCCCGTCGCACGGTAGCCAAGTATCGCGAGCAGTTGGGTATTCCGGTGGCACGTTTGCGCCGGGAGATATAGTCAAGAAGCAATCCCTGCGAAAAATCGCACTTTTTTATAAAATTTTTCAATAAAATATGTACATTTGCATATTGTGGCTTGTTATGTATTACAAGGTCGCATATAGACTGCTGTAACATAATATTTTGTAAAACATAATTTTAATACACATAAAGATATGAAACTCTTTGCACGCATTTGCTCGACTATATTCCACCCCCTTATCATGGCTACGCTGGGTATTTTTCTGTCGTTGTACTACTCATACATGAGAATGTTGGGCACAGAGTATATTATCAATGTGTCGTTGATGGTTATATTGATCACCATCTTTATACCCTCGTTGGGTATTTTGTTGCTCTATAAAACCAAGTACATCAAGAGTATAGGTCTTGTTAATCGCACCGAGCGCACGTTGCCCTATCTGCTCTTTTTTGTATGTTATATAGTGGCTACAATCTTCCTGTGGTATGCCAACTTGCGTGGCATGCAGTTTGGTTTCTTTGTAGGAGGACTTCTGGCTATTGTACTCGACTTGATTGTCAATCGTTGGTGGAAGATAAGTGTACACATGACGGCTATAGGCTGCCTCACAGGCCTCATATTTGTAATGAGCTACATGCAATATATCATGTATACCGAGTATATTCCCTATCTGCAAGTAGCAGCCATTATTGCCTCGGGAGCCTTGGGTTCGTCGCGCATCATATTGCGTCGTCACACCATCGGTCAGGTATGTTGCGGATTTATCAACGGCTTTTTCTGGGTCTTTGTCTCATGCCTGTTGGCCACTACAATGCAATATATACAATAAACATAACACAATATACACATGCAACCTATTGTTAGTATTATTATGGGCAGTACCTCCGATATGCCCATTATGGAAAAAGCTGCACAGCTTCTCAACGACTTCCAAATACCGTTTGAAATAAATGCCCTCTCGGCACACCGTACACCGGCGCAAGTCGAAGAGTTTGCCCGCAATGCCCACAAGCGTGGCGTGAAGGTGATCATAGCCGCAGCCGGTATGGCAGCCCACCTGCCCGGTGTTATTGCCGCCATGACACCCCTGCCTGTGATTGGTGTACCCATCAAGTCGACTCTTGAGGGTATGGATGCCCTCTTGGCTATTGTGCAAATGCCTCCCGGTATTCCCGTTGCCACTGTAGGTATCAATGCCGGTCTCAATGCCGCTATCTTGGCTACACAGATACTTGCCCTTGGCGACGAAAATATTGCTCGTAAAGTGAGTGAATATAAGGAAAACCTCGCCGGAAAGATTACCAAGGCCAACGAGGAATTGGCTCAAATCAAGTACGAATACAAGACAAACTAAATAGTAGAGTTGTTATAAAAGCATAGACAATTGGTCCGATTGGTGGGGCACTGCCTGCCGATTGGACTCATTGGTATATAAAGAAAAATAAAACTTATAGCCATGTACAATTATCGTCGTCGCAAAACCATAGAGGTACACATCGGTAATACTCCGTTGGGTGGTGACAATCCTATACGCATACAATCCATGACCAATACCTCTACCCTTGACACGCCTGCAAGTGTAGAGCAATGTGTGGCCATCGTAGAGGCCGGTGCGCATTATGTGCGACTCACAGCGCAAGGTATTCGTGAGGCCGAAAACTTGGCCAATATACGTCGAGAATTGCGTGAGAGAGGCTACACAACACCTCTTGTTGCCGACATACACTTCAATCCTCATGCTGCCGATGTGGCTGCCGAGAATGTCGAGAAGGTGCGCATCAATCCTGGTAACTTTGTCGACCGTATCAAGACCTTCCAGCAGTATAACTACACCGATGAGGAGTATGCTGCCGAGTTGCAACGCATACGTGAGCGTTTCACGCCCTTTATCAATATATGCAAGGAGCATCACACTGCCATACGCATAGGTGTCAACCATGGCTCGCTCTCCGATCGCATTATGAGTCGCTATGGCGATACTCCGCAGGGTATGGTGGAGTCGTGCTTGGAGTTTTTGCGCGTGTGTCGCGATGAAGATTTCAGCGATGTGGTTATCTCTATCAAGGCTTCCAATACGGTGGTGATGGTAGAGACTGTGCGTCGACTCGTTGAGGCAATGGATGCCGAGGATATGCACTTCCCCCTACACTTGGGTGTGACCGAGGCCGGCGATAGCGAAGATGGTCGCATCAAATCGGCTGTTGGTATAGGTACGCTCTTGGCACAAGGTATAGGCGATACTATTCGTGTGTCGCTCAGCGAAGATCCGCAAAATGAGGTTCCCGTGGCATATAAGTTGGTCGACTATATCACCGCTCGTGAGGGGCATGCTCCTATCGAAGGTTGTCGTCTTGCCGACTATTCGCCCGTTGTGCCTCAGCCACGCAATACACATGCTTGTGGTGTGGTAGGCAATGGCCAGTTGCCTGTAGTGATAGGCTCGGCTTGTGGCAAGCTCACCCCCGACTTTGTATATGCAGGCACTCAAATGCCGCACGAAGCCCCCGCACAGCGCACCATTGTCGACGCTGAGGTATATGTGGCGATGGACAATGTGTATCCGCTTTTTAAAGCCTCTCAAATCGATGATATGTCTCAAGTGGATGCTGCTATCAAGTTTGTACAGATAGCCTGCTCTGAGGCCAATACTGCCCTTTTGGAACGTGTTGCTAACATGAAAGAGGCCGTGATAATACTCACCTCGCAACATGCCAATCCTGTGGGCGACTGCCAGGCTGTTGTCGACCGCATGAAGATGGCGGGAGTGACTACGCCTGTTATATTCCGTGCAACCTATTGCGAGAATTGTGCCGAAGACTTGCAAGTGAAGTCGGGTGCCGATCTCGGTGCGCTTATGCTCGACCATTATGGCGAGGGTCTCTGGTTGGAGAATTTGGGTGCTGTTGCCGCGGGCGATTGTACCGACTATGCCTTTGGTATATTGCAAGCAGCGCGCTTGCGCACCAGTAAGACCGAGTATATATCGTGCCCGAGTTGTGGTCGCACGCTGTTCAACTTACAACAAACCATAGCTCGTGTCAAGGCTGCCACTTCGCACCTCAAAGAGTTGAAGATTGGTATCATGGGTTGTATTGTCAATGGACCGGGTGAGATGGCCGATGCCGACTATGGATATGTGGGCTGTGGCCCTCGTCGCATAGCCTTGTATAAGGGAAAGACTTGCATTGAGCGCAATATACCCGAGGAAGAGGCTGTTGAACACCTCATAAACCTCATTAAAGAGAATGGCGATTGGCGCGAAGCCTGATGTAACGATATGTATATATAACAAAAAGCAGCTCTCACGATGGTGGAAGCTGCTTTTTGTTTCTTATAGGTAAGAGGGAAATTAGTTCTCGGCTTTTTTCTTGCGACCGCGTGCTTTCACTTTGTGTACAACGGGCACTTTGCGCTCCATGCTTTGTTCGAGCGAAATGAGCGTGTCGGTAGAGATTACGCCGGGGATGTTTTGGATGCGGTCGTTGAGCAATTCCATGAGGTGCTCGTTGTTATAGGCATACAACTTGCACAATACGGTGAACGGGCCTGTGGTAAAGTGACACTCAACAATTTCTTGGATTTTTTCCAATTCGGGAAGAACCTCACGATACATATTTGCTCGTTCGAGTCGCACACCAATGTAGGTGCAAGTGTGGTAGCCAAGCACTTTGGGATCTACATGATAGCCCGATCCGGTGATAACGTTCAGGTCGATCATGCGTTGAATGCGTTGGTGAACGGCTGCACGCGATACGCCACATACTGTAGCAACATCTTTCGACGGGATGCGTGCGTTGTGCATAATAACCTCCAGAATTCGGCGGTCCAAATCATCAATTTTTTCCATAATAATACCGTTTTTATTTTTGTTTTTTACTAAATATCACATTTTTGTGTTGCAATGATTTAGCAAAACTAAAAATAATATTTGATAATGTAAAACTTTTGGTCGGTTTTTTATTGTTTTGTAGTAAAAAAGTTTGAAAACAACTCTGTGTATATGTGTAAAGCTATATTATATGCCTTTTTCCATGTGTAAATTTATCTTCCCAAAACAAAAAAAGGTTGCTAAAGATAGCAACCTTTGTATATTATTACAGAAATTTGTCAATTACTTGGCCAATCCGATAGTCTCAACCTCAAATACGAGAGTAGAGTTTGAAGGCATGTCGGCACCTCTACCGCGCACACCGTAGGCGAGGTCTGAGGGGATGTAAAGGATATACTTGGCACCAGGCGACATCAATTGAAGACCTTCGCCAAAACCGGGCACCATTTGCGATGCAACAAATTTTACGTTGTTGCCTTGGTCGAAGATGGTGTCGTTTACAAACTTACCTACGTAGTTCAACTCAATGCGGTCCGAAGCCTTGAATGTCTTGCCGTTACCCTCTTTTACAACCTTGTAGAGAAGGCCCGAAGCGGTCTTTTGTACACCCTCTTCTTGCTCTTTGGCAGCGAGGAAAGCCATACCGGCCTCAAGGTTGGCAATAGCCTCGGGAGTGTTGGCTATAGAGTCGAGTTCGGCTTGCTCTTTGGCCTCGCGAGCTGCTGCTACGATGCTATCGCATATAGCGTTTACTCTTTGCTTGTCGATAGCCAATGTTGTGTCGCCACTCAATACTTGTGCATAGGCTACAACGAATGTGTTGAAGTCCATGTCGAGAGCAAATTGCTCAGACATTTGCTCGAAGCTCTTCTTCATTTGTATACCGTCGTTCAAGCCTTTGTAGTATGAAGTTTGTTCGTCGGTAGACTTGGCAGCCTCTTTAATACCTTTCAAGTATTGGTTGATGTCGAGTTCGTTCAAGTCGGGGTATACGCCCATAGCCTTAGCCTCGGCCAAGCGTGAACCTTGCATTATACCTACACCGTAGCTGAGTGTGTCGGCAGCGTTATCGAGTCTTGCAGCGCTGTGGTTGCCACATGAGCACACATTCATCATGAAAGCTGCACCCAATGCAAATACAAAAAATTTCTTCATCGTTGTAATGGTGTTATTAGATTACTTTAATCAATTCAACTTCGAAAATAAGTGTAGCGTGGGGAGGGATGGGGCCTGCACCTTGTGCGCCGTAACCCAACTTCGAGGGGATGTAGAGTTTCCAGCGTGAGCCTTCGTTCATCAATTGAAGAGCCTCTACCCAACCGGGGATAACTTGGTTTACACCAAATACAGCGGGTGTGCCACGTTGTACCGAGCTGTCGAATACCATACCGTCGATGAGTGTACCGTGATAGTGGCATTGTACCTTGTCGGTAGCTTTGGGTTGGCGACCCTCGCCTGTAGCGAGTACTTCATATTGCAATCCGCTGGGGAGTGTTATCACGCCTTCGCGTTTGGCATTCTCGGCCAAGAAATCTTCGCCGGCCTTCAAGTTTGCCTCGGCAGCCTTCTCGGCTTCGGCTTGCAATTGTGTGAAAAACTCGTTGATAATTTGTTTTGCCTCGTCGATGCTGATGGCGGGCTCTTTAGCCTCCAATACGCAACGTACGCCTTCGGCGAAGTCATCTACGTTCAACTTGTTGATGCCCGATGCGAGGTAGCTGTAACCTACGTTCAAGCCAAGTGAATAACTCAATTTGTCCATAATCGTTTTTTATTTATTTGTTATATATTTCTTACAGTGAAACGGGGTTTCTGTTTTTGCGAATGCAAAGATATACTCTTTCGTTTAATTGAGGAGTTAAAAATAACATAAAAATAACACTCATTTGGTCGCACAATCAATTATTTTTTCGATATTTACACCACACACACTATGCCCTCAACGACTATTGTACAGATTGGGTTGTAAGGTAGTGGCTGTAATAGAAAAATATAGAACTATGGGAAAGAAAAAATTGGTGGTACTCACCGGTGCCGGCATGAGTGCCGAGAGTGGTATATCGACCTTCCGCGACAGTGGCGGATTGTGGGAGAAATATAATGTCGAAGATGTAGCCTCGATAGAGGGCTGGCATCGCAATCCGGCTCTTGTGCAGGAGTTCTACAACGCCCGTCGCAAGCAGTTGGTAACCGTGCAACCCAACGATGGCCACCGTGCATTGGCGGCTCTTGAGCAAGACTACGACGTGCGCATCATTACCCAGAATGTCGACAACCTGCACGAGCGCGCCGGTAGCACACAAGTGCTACACCTACATGGCGAGCTGATGAAAGTGCGCTCTACGCGCGACGAAAGCCGCATCTACGAGCTCACGCCCGACCACTGCGAGATAACTATGGAGTCGCGCGACGAGTATGGCGATACCATGCGCCCCCACATCGTCTTCTTTGGCGAAGCCGTGCCCATGATAGAGCCCGCTATAGAACTCACCGAGCAAGCCGACATCTATGTCGTTATAGGCACCTCGCTCAACGTCTATCCCGCCGCCGGGCTCTTGCACTATGTGCGCCGAGGCACACCTATCTACCTTATAGACCCCCAGCCCGTCAATGCCCCAGCCGGCATGAACATACACTTCATCGCCAAAGGCGCCACCCAAGGCGTAGCCGAGCTGATAGAACTGCTCAAGAAGTAGGATATAAAACCCCTCTAAAATACAAACACCACCTTTGTGAAATATCGTTTCATCAAAGGTGGTGTATTTTGTTGTGGTATAGTGTGTTAGGTGCTGTTTTGCCAACTATTTTTTGCCACATTACACAAACATTTAGAGGGCGGCAATAGGTCGTTGAACCTATTGCCGCCCTCTTTTCAGTACCTCCGCTGGGAATCGAACCCAAATCTACGGTTTAGGAAACCGCTATTCTATCCGTTGAACTACAGAGGCAGTATGCTTTTGTCTATACTGTATGTGCTATTATTCGCCACCAAATTCCATGAGGTAGGCTTTGATGAAGTCGTCTATCTCGCCATCCATTACGCGGTTTACGTCGGATGTTTGGTAGTTGGTACGGTGGTCTTTCACACGACGGTCGTCGAAGACGTAGCTGCGTATTTGTGAGCCCCACTCGATTTTTTTCTTGCCGGCTTCTATCTTGGCTTGCTCTTCCATGCGGTGCTTCAACTCTTTGTCGTAGAGTATTGAGCGGAGTTGGCGCAAGGCGTTTTCTTTGTTCTTGGGTTGGTCGCGTGTCTCGGTGTTCTCGATGAGGATTTCCTCTTCTTCGCCGGTGTAGGGGTCTTTGTATTGGTAACGCAGACGCACACCCGACTCTACTTTATTCACGTTCTGACCACCGGCACCGCCCGAGCGGAAGGTGTCCCACGAGATGAGTGCGGGGCTGATGTTTACCTCGATGGTGTCGTCGACAAGGGGTGTAACGAATACTGAGGCAAACGAGGTCATGCGCTTGCCTTGTGCATTGTAGGGCGATACGCGCACGAGACGGTGTACGCCGTTTTCGCTCTTGAGGTATCCGTAGGCAAAGTCGCCCTCGATTTGCATCGATACCGATTTGATACCGGCTTCGTCGCCCTCGATGAGGTGAGCTATGGCTACCTTGTAGTTGTTGCGCTCGCCCCAGCGCATATAGAGGCGCATGAGCATCGAGGCCCAGTCTTGGCTCTCGGTACCACCGGCTCCCGAGTTTATCTTGAGCATTACGCTCATCTTGTCTTCTTCGCGACGCAACATGTTGCGCAACTCAAGATCCTCGATGAGTTTCATAGCGCGTTGGTAGGCATTATCAACGTCGGCTTCTTCCACAACGCCCTCTTTTACAAACTCGTAGGCGAGTTGCAACTCTTCAACGGCCTTTTCTACCTCGGTGTAGCCTTCGATCCAAAATCTTATTTCTTTGATTTTTTTCATCTGTGCTTCGGCCTTCTTTTGGTCGTTCCAGAAGTCGGGCACATGGGTGCGTAGCTCTTCCTCCTCGACTTGAATTTTCTTGGTGTCGATGTCGAGGTAGCGGTATAGTGCGCTGCGGCGCTCTTCGGTCTCTTTGAGTTGTTCTACGGTTATCATTGAGGATTTTTATGCTTTATGTTGCGGTTTCTATGCCTTGTTTTTTATAAAAAAGCACAAGGGCGTACAAAGGTAGTACGTCCTTGTGTTATTTGCCAAATATTGAGCCGATTTTTTATGAATACATCAACTCGATTTCTTTCTTGTATATTTGGTTGATGACAGGGCGGCGCACCTTGAGGGTGTTGGTCAACTCGCCACGTTCCATAGTGAAGGCGTGGGGAAGAAGGGTGAACTTCTTGATTTGCTCGAAGGGTGCAAAGTTCTTTTGCAACTCGGCAATGCGGCCTTCTATCATGGTGTAGATTTCTTGGTTTTTCACCAAGTCCTCGAAGGTGTGGAACTGTATTTGCATCTTCTTGGCATAGTCGGTAAGTGCCTCGTATGCAGGAACGATAATGGCGGTAACATACTTGCGTTGGTCGCCTATCACGGCTATTTGCTCGATAAAGCGGTCGCCACCCAAGCAGCTCTCGATGGCTTGCGGAGCAATGTACTTGCCGTTTGAGGTCTTGAAGAGGTCTTTGATGCGCTCGGTGATAGACAGTTTGCCATCTTCATAAGCACCGGCATCGCCTGTGCGGAACCAACCATCTTCGGTAAATACCTTGGCGGTCTCTTCGGGCTTTTTGTAGTAGCCTTGCATCACTGTACCGCTCTTGACGAGAATCTCGTTGTTGTTCTCGGTGTCGATGCGTACCTCTACCTCGGGCATCACTGTGCCTACTGTACCTATCTTGTAGTCGTGTGCGAGGAAGCAAGATACTGTTGCGGTAGTCTCAGACAATCCGTAGCCATAGGTGATGGGCATACCGCACGAGAGCAAGAACTCGTTGATAGAATCGCCGAGGGGAGCACCGGCAACGGGGAAGAGTACACCGTTGTTTACACCCACTGTGTAGCGTATCTTCGAGAGGATAATCTTGTCGAACAACTTATATTGCAAGTTGAGCAAGAGAGGTATATTGCGACCTTTGCTCTTGTATTCGAGGTAGTATTTGCGACCGGTTTTCAAAGCGGCTTTTATCAACTTGGCCTTTACACCGGTTTGCTTGGCGATAAAGTCTTGTATACCTCCATATACTTTCTCCCAGAAGCGGGGCACGTTGCACAACAACGAGGGGCGTACCTCCTTGAGGGTGTCGGCAATGGTCTTGGGGTCGCGGTTGATAACAATGCGAATACCTCTGAAGAGACAGAAGTAGCTCCAAGCACGCTCAAAGATGTGTGTCATGGGCAAGAAACTGAGCGACACATCCTCATCGCTGATCATGGTGAGGCGCTCGTCGTGTATGCGCATGATGATATCGTAGTTGGTGTGCGAGAGCATTACACCCTTGGGCTCGCCGGTAGTACCCGATGTGTAGATGAGGGTAGCGAGGTCTTCGGGGCGTGCCGAGCGTGTGCGACGCTCAACCTCGGCTTTTACTTCGGCCGAAGCGTTTTCGCCCATTGCCATGAACTCGTCCAAGTAGATACTTTGGCTATCGCCTTCGGCACGTACAACTTGACGGTCGAAGATGACTACATGCTCTACAAGCGGACAGTTGGCGCGAGCCTGCATCCATACATCGTATTGAGGTTGCTCGCCAATGAAGAGGAAGCGAGCCTCGGTTTCGTTGATGATGTAGGTAATCTGGTCGGCCGAGCTGGTAGCGTATAGGGGGGCAATTACTGCGCGGTTTTGGAAAGCACCGTGGTCTACTACAAGACCGTGAATGGTGTTTTGAGTAAATGTTGTGATATTCTCTTTTTCCTTAATACCTAATTGCGCCAATGCAAGGGCGGCTTTGTCTACGAGCGCCTTGAATTCGTTCCAAGAGGTTGATATCCACTCGTTTGTTACATAGTCTTTGTGACGGATGGCTTCGCGCTCTCCGTACTTTTCGGCCTGACGTGCAGGCATAGATGTCATTTGATTGATCATAAAAAGTCAATTAGTTCGGCGCAAAGGTAGAGATAATGCCTCGTAAAAGTTGTTTGTGACAAGTAATAAATGCCAAAAAGTGCCCTATAATTGCACAATTGCACACCATATGTGCATGTGTGCAATGCGCTTTGTCACATAGCCTTGGTATATATCAACAAAAAAGGTTGGGTTATTTTTCTCGGCTGATAGTGTAGTCGAGCAGGGCGACGAGGGCTTCGCTTGCGTTGTTGTGGGGCAGTGTGTCGAGTATAGCCACGGCCTCGTTGCGCAATTGTTGCATGCGAGTTTGGGCATACTCTATGCCGCCATGTTCCTTGGCATAGTTGATAAGGGTGTCAATGCTCTTGCTGTCGAGGTTGTCTGTGTCGAGCAGTGTGCGCATGCGCAAGTTTTCTTCGTCGTTGTGGTGGGTGATGGCATAGAGCAACGGCAGGGTTATCTTGCCCTCTCGCAGGTCGTTGCCGGTAGGCTTGCCTATCACGCTCTCTTCGTAGTAGTCGAAGATGTCGTCTTTTATTTGGAAGCAGAGGCCGAGTAGCTCGCCATATTGTTCGAGCTTTGCGCAGGTCTCATCGTCGGCTTGAGCCGATATAGCGCCCACGTGCATACAGGTGCGGAAGAGCGAGGCTGTCTTGCGACGTATTACCTCGAAGTAGGCCTCCTCCGATAGACGGTGTTGACGAGCATTATCGATTTGATTTATCTCGCCGTGTGCAAGTTCTTGACCAAGCCTGCCCATTGCAGCAATAATCTGCATGTTGTTGGTCTCTACACCACATTGCAAGGCACAAGATACAAAGTGGTCGCCCATGAGCACGGCCAGTCGGTTATCTTCCATTGCATTGATGGTGGGCAGTCCGCGACGATACAACGAGGTGTCTATCACATCGTCGTGTATAAGGCTGGCATTGTGCATGAGCTCAATAGCTGCTGCCGAGTAGATAGTATCGGGGGTAATATCGCCAATCATGCGCGCACACAACATGATAAGAATGGGGCGTATCTGCTTACCCTTGGTGAGCAGATAACGGTCGACTATCTTATCGATCAACTGGTTTCCTGTGTGGAGCCTCTCGGACAATATGCGGTTGAGAGTAACCAATTCGTCGTTTATAGGTGCTTGTATGGCAGATAATACATCCATTGTCTTTCTGAAAAATCGTCGCAAAAGTACAAATAAAACTTTGCTAAAGCAATAGTTGGCTGTGCATAATGATATAATCTTTATAAAATATCTGTTGTTTGCTATTTTATGTTTTATTGCTTTGCGTCGTTGGCATATCTTTCGCTTGTCTTGTTGTAAAAAACGTGGGGCACTTTTTGATGTTTTGTGCCTTTTTTGTATCTTTGTTCGTTAAGCCTAACGATGGCTTTTCCATTATAATGCACTAAAAACTAATACGAAAATGGGCGAAAATACTACTCGGCAGAGGCTCTTTTTGATAGATGCTTATGCGTTGATATATAGGTCTTATTATGCTTTTATAAAAAATCCGCGCATCAACTCGCGTGGTGAGAATACGTCGGCGATACTCGGATTTGTCAATACGCTGGAAGATGTGTTGCGACGCGAAAATCCCACGCACATAGCGGTGGGTTTTGACCCGCATGGGCCAACATTTCGTCATGAGGCCTACGAGCGCTATAAGGCGCAGCGTGAGGAGACTCCCGAGGCTATACGCTTTGCAGTACCTATCATCAAGGAGATTATCAAGGCCTATCGCATGCCTATTATAGAAGTAGCCGGTTATGAGGCCGATGATGTAATAGGCTCGTTGGCTGTGAAGGCCGAAGCTGCAGGATTTGACACTTACATGATGACTCCCGACAAAGATTATGGACAGTTGGTGACCGACCATGTCTTTATGTATCGCCCTCGTTTTGGTGGCGACTACGATGTGTTGGGCGTGTCGGAGGTGTGTGCCAAGTATGATATTGCATCGCCCAAGCAGGTGATAGATATATTGGGCCTTATGGGCGATAGCTCCGACAATATACCCGGATGTCCGGGAGTGGGCGAGAAGACTGCTGTCAAGTTGATTCAAGAGTTTGGCTCTATAGACAACCTGTTGGCCAATACCGATAAACTGAAAGGTGCTCTACAACGCAAAGTACAGGAAAATCGCGAAATGATAGAGTTCTCGCGTTTCCTTGCAACCATCAAGACCGATGTTGAGGTGGAGTTTGACGAAGAAGCACTGCGCCGTAAACCCATTGACGAGGATACTCTCCGTCGTATTTTTAATGAAATGGAGTTTCGCACCCTTGCCGACCGTATCTTGGGCAAGAGCACATCGACTCCTGCTCCTGTGCAACCCGCAGCTCCACAACAAATATCGCTTTTCGACGCCTTCGATGCTGCCGAGCAAGCTCCGCAAGAGGAGGTTGTGCTCAAGAGTGTGGCCGATGTGCCTCACACCTATCACTTGGTAGATACCGAAGATGCCATGTGGGACTTGGCAGCCCTGCTGGGCAATGCTTCGCAATTTGCCTTCGACACCGAGACAACGGGCATTGATGCCATGCAGAGCGAGCTGGTGGGTATGTCGTTTGCTATGCAAGCTCACGAGGCCTACTATGTGCCCGTTCCGGCCGATCGCGTGACGGCCGAATTGGTAGTAGAGATATTCCGCTCGGCCTTAGAGAACGAGAATATTATGAAAATAGGTCAGAACATCAAGTATGACTATATGGTTATGCGCAACTATGGCATAACCCTGCAAGGCAAGATGTTCGACACAATGGTAGCACATTACCTGTTGCAACCCGAGCAACGTCACAACATGGACTATCTGGCCGAGGTCTATATGCAATATCGCACTATACCCATCGATAGCCTCATTGGTGCCAAAGGCAAGGGGCAGTTGTCGATGCGTCAAGTGCCCATAAATGAGGTGTGTGTGTATGCAGCCGAGGATGCCGATGTGACATGGCAACTGTATGAGATACTGCGCGATGAGTTGTCTAAGGAGCAGATGACACAACTCTTTGAGGAGATAGAAATGCCTCTTGTGCGTGTGCTTGCCGAGATGGAGATGGCCGGCGTGCGTGTAGATGTCGAGGCTTTGCGAGTCTCGGCTCAATCTCTTGAAGAGCGCATTGTTGCCCTTGAGGGCGAGATACACGAGTTGGCAGGTATGGTGTTCAACATAGCTTCGCCGCGACAAGTAGGTGAAGTGCTTTTTGAGCACCTCAAGATAGATGCCAAGGCTCGTAAAACCAAGAGTGGACAATACTCAACCACCGAGGAGGTATTGGAACGACTCCGTCCCAATCATCCTATTGTGGGTAAGATACTCGATATGCGAGGCTTGCGCAAGTTGCTGAGCACATACGTCAATGCTCTGCCCGAGCTTATCAATAAAAAGACAGGCAAGATACACACCTCGTTCAACCAAACAGTTACGGCTACAGGTCGCCTCAGTTCGAGCAACCCCAACTTGCAGAATATACCCATACGCGACGCCGATGGTCGCGAGATACGTCGTGCCTTTGTGGCCTCGCCCGGTTGTCGATTCTTCTCGGCCGACTATTCGCAAATTGAACTACGCATCATGGCGCACATGAGTGGCGATAGCTCTATGATAGAGGCCTTCAATTCGGGTGCCGATGTACACACTGCTACTGCAGCCAAGATATTCAAAGTGCCTTTTGACGAGGTGACAAGCGATATGCGTCGAAAAGCCAAGACGGCCAACTTTGGTATCATATATGGTATATCGACCTTTGGACTTGCCGAGCGCCTGAGTATTTCGCGCCCCGAGGCCAAGGAACTCATAGATGGCTATTTCGAGACCTATCCGCGCATCAAGGAGTATATGGCGCAGTGTATCGAAGAGGCGCGTAAGTGTGGCTACGTGACTACAATCTGTGGTCGCCGTCGCATGCTGCCCGATATCAATTCGCACAATGCCACCGTGCGGGGTTATGCCGAGCGAAATGCCATCAATGCACCCATACAAGGCAGTGCCGCCGATATTATCAAGATAGCCATGATAAATATATACAATCGCATGCAACGCGAGGGCTTACAGGCGCGTATGATATTGCAAGTACACGATGAGTTGAACTTTGATGTGCCGGTGAGTGAGGTTGACCAACTTGCTCGCCTTGTGACCGAGGAGATGCAGCGAGCCTACACCATGTGTGTGCCCTTGACTGCCGACAGCGGTGTGGCCGATAATTGGCTCGAAGCTCATTGATAATCATATAAAAATGTGCACATGGAGCTTGTAGAACTCAAATCGGTAATTAATACCCCTGCGCGTAAAAAGGCGTTGCTTGCTGTATTGTCGGATAGAAAAGTGAAACGCATTGCCCTTGCCGGTCTCGAAGGCTCGGCGGTGGCTTTTGCCTTGTGCAACTTGCTCGATACGGGCAAGCACACCATCATAGTGGCCGGCGATAGTGACGAGGCGGGATATTTATATCACGACCTTGTGCAACTCGAAGGTGAGCAACGTGTGGCCTTTTTCCCCTCGGGCTATAAGCGCAATATCAAATATGGTCAGGTAGATGCCCCGGCGGGCATCATGCGTACCGATGTGCTCAACCGTCTCAAGCTCAAAGAACCTCTCTTGGTTGTGACTTACCCGGAGGCAATAGCCGAGAAAGTGGTGCAGGAGAAGGTGTTGGAGCAAAACACCTTGCATATAAGCATACAAGAGCCGGTAGATATAACCTTTGTTGCCCAGGTGTTGCGTGAGTATGGATTTGCCCGTGTCGACTATGTGTATGAGCCGGGTCAGTATGCCGTGCGCGGTAGTATTCTTGACGTCTTTTCATACTCAAATGAGTATCCCTATCGCATTGACTTCTTTGGCGACGATGTAGAGAGTATTCGTTCGTTTGATGTCGATAGCCAACTCTCGCGCGAGAAACACGATGAGGTGTATATAATACCCAATGTGTGCAACCGTGTGGAAAACGGTGTATCGTTGCTCGAATTTGTCGACGCCAAGACTCTCTTTGCCTTTGGCGACTTGGCACGTACCATCGACCGCATTATAGAGCTGTCGAAAGAGACCCTTGCTGTGCAAGCCTATGTTACCGAGGAAGTCGATGTAAATGCCATGCAAAAGATAGTCGATGCCGATGCTTTTGCACGCAGTTTGGTGTCGTTTCGTCGCATTGAATATGGCAAAAAGACCATAGAAACGCCACAAGCAACTATCGAATATAACTGTTCACTGCAGGGTATATATCATAAGAATTTTGACCTTGTAAGCGACTCGTTTGTTAAGTTCCAACAAGAGGGCTACAAGCTATATATTGCCAGCGATAACGAAAAGCAGACCGATCGCCTGCGCGATATCTTTGCCGATCGTGGTGACGATATAACCTTTACCCCTATTTTGCACACCGTTCATGCCGGCTTTGTCGATAATGATATGAAGGTGTGTTGTTTTACCGACCACCAGATATTTGACCGCTTTCACAAGTATAACCTCAAGAGCGACAGAGCACGCTCGGGCAAGATGGCGCTGTCGTTGCGCGAACTGCAACAAATCGAGGTGGGCGACTACTTGGTGCATATAGACCATGGTATAGGACAATTTGGTGGACTCACTCACACCGAGATTGCCGGCAAGAAGCAAGAGGCCATCAAGGTGATATACAAGAATGGCGACCTGATATATGTGAGCATTCATGCGTTGCACAAGTTGTCGAAGTATCGCTCAAAAGAGGGCGAGGCTCCTACGCTCAACCGATTGGGTACTGGAGCATGGGAGCGCATGAAAGAGCGCACCAAGAGCAAGATGAAAGATATTGCTCGCGACCTCATCAAGCTCTATGCAGCTCGCCGACAAGAGAAGGGTTTTGCCTATTCGCCCGACAACTTTATGCAACACGAGTTGGAGGCTTCGTTTATATATGAAGATACCCCCGACCAAGTAAAGGCTACGCAAGACGTCAAGGGTGATATGGAGAGTGCGCGCCCGATGGATCGCCTCATCTGTGGCGATGTGGGCTTTGGCAAGACCGAGGTTGCCATTCGTGCGGCTTTCAAAGCTACTTGCGACAACAAACAGGTAGCAGTGCTCGTTCCTACTACGGTGTTGGCTTTTCAGCACTACCAGACCTTCAGCGACCGCTTGCGCGAGTTTCCGGTGAGGGTCGAGTATCTGAGTCGTGCACGCAAGCCCAAGGAAGTGCGACGTATACTCGCCGAACTCAAAGAGGGCAAGGTGGATATTCTCATAGGTACGCACCGCATCATAGGCAAGGATGTAGAATTTAAAGACTTGGGCCTCTTGGTTATTGACGAAGAGCAAAAGTTTGGTGTGGCAGTCAAGGAGAAGCTCAAGCAGATGAAGGTCAATGTCGATACCCTTACCATGTCGGCAACCCCCATTCCGCGCACATTGCAGTTCTCATTGATGGGAGCACGCGATCTCTCGGCCATTACCACGCCACCATCCAATCGCTATCCTATAATGACCGAGGTTCACTCTTTCAACGAAGATATTATCCGTGAGGCTGTCAACTTTGAGATGAGTCGCAATGGTCAGGTCTTTTTTGTCAACAATAATATTGAGCAACTTGCTACATTGCACAACCTCATTACACGTCTTGTGCCCGACGTGCGCATAGCCATAGGTCATGGTCGCATGTCGCCCGATGAGTTGGAAAAAGTGATACTCGACTTTGTCAACTACGACTACGATGTGCTGTTGGCAACTACTATTATCGAGAGTGGTATAGATATGCCCAATACCAATACTATTATTATAAATAATGCGCACAAATTTGGCCTGAGCGAGTTGCATCAATTGCGAGGTCGGGTAGGTCGTAGCAATCGCAAGGCTTTTTGTTACCTACTCACACCGCCACACCATGCCTTCAGCGAGGAGTCGCGTCGTCGCTTGCAAGCCATCGAGAGCTTCTCGGATCTGGGTAGTGGTATTCATATTGCCATGCAAGACCTCGATATACGCGGAGCCGGCAACTTGCTGGGAGCCGAGCAGAGTGGTTTTATTGCCGATCTTGGCTATGAGACCTACCAAAAAATCTTGCAAGAGGCAGTTTCAGAGCTCAAGACACAGGAGTTTAGCGAGCTTTACTATAGCGAGAGTGATAAGGGTGGCGCCGAGACCTATGTGGCCGATTGTCAATTTGAATCGGATCTCAATCTTTTTATTTCGGCCGACTATGTGCCTATGGACAATGAGCGCATTACCCTATATCGCGAGCTTGATGGCCTTGAGCGCGAAAGTGATGTAGCCGCCTTCTGTGAGCGACTACGCGACCGTTTTGGTGCCATTCCCACCGAGACGCTCGATCTTGTGCAAGTCGTCAATCTGCGTCGTGTAGCGCGTACACTTGGCTTTGAGAAGGTGTCGCTCAAGCAAGGGCGTATGTATCTATACTTTGTGGGCGATGAGCACACAGCCTACTACCAGTCGGCGGCATTTGGCAGGGTGCTCAATTATATGCAACATCATCCGCGTCAATGTAAATTGCGCGAGGTCAACAGTCGCCGTTCTATGGTCGTAGACAATATCACCGATGTACTTACTGCGGTACAACTGCTCAAGACTATCACCCAGACCGAGAGCGTGTAAGGATGGCTATATGCCCGTAGCGCCAATATCTTCGGGCTTGTATCCTTGCGATACGAGCGACTGTGCTATGTAGTAGCGACCCGAGGCGTTCTGGAATGGATATAGCTCGAACAATGGCATAATGGCTATGGCATATTCCATGATTTGCGATTGAATGATTTCGTAGCTCTCCCAATGTGTAGTATTGGTGAAGCAATAGAGTTGCAAAGGCATGCCATTGCCGTCGGGTTGTAGCGAGCGCACCATCAACGTATACTCCTCACGGTGCTGAATATCGGGGTGTAGCGAGAGATAGTTTGTGAGGTATTGCCTGAAAAGAGCCAGGTTTGTACCGGCTTGGTTGTTGCCCAAGGCTTCGTGAGGCGTGTTGTCGTTGGTGGGGTTGTAGATTGTTATGCCGTTTTTCTCTATAAAGTTGGCAATGACGCTGTGTGTCGAGAGTCGCTTTATCAACTCCGGAGTGCAGAACTGTATGGAGTTGAGGTCTACCACTATCGACTGCATGATGCGTCGGCCACCCGACTCTTTCATTCCGCGCCAATTCTGTATAGGTTGCGATACCAGCGTGTATGGTGGCAACATGATGAGTGTGTTGTCGTAGTTGCGCACCTTTACCGTGTTGAGCGATACATCTGTTACTACACCATCGACTATAGTACCCGGTATGGTTATCCAGTCGTCGTTGCGCACCATATCGTATTGGGCAATCTGTATGCCGGCCACAAAGCCGAGTATTGTATCTTTGAAAATGAGCAACAGAATAGCGGCAAAAGCACCCAATCCGGTGATAAGTGCCGCGGGCGAGCGGTTGATGAGAATAGAGACTGTAACGATGCATCCCAATGCGATAAAAACGCCGTGAATAATCTGTAGTATGCCCTTCATGGGTCGGTTGCGCATGCGGCTGTGCTCATAGAAGGCATCCCATAGCAGAGATACAAATGTATTGACCGTGCTCACCATGACCCACACCAGGGCTATGATGCACACACGTTGCAGGGAGGTGAGCAGTGTGCCACTGAAGGCAAAAGGAAGCATGATGTGTATGCTTGTAGGAGGGATAAACCACAATGCACGCGATATGAGTTGCGACCGATAGAGGTTGCCAAAGAAAGCCCCCTTGCGATGTTGCAAGATGTGTTTAAGTATAAAATTCGACAACCAACTGAGCACGAACATGGCCAGAAACGACTGCAAGACAATAACAATAAGGTATATCCACTTGTCATATATCCCGCTCGAGGCCTGGTGCAACCCCATGTGCGAGAGTATATCGCGAATGTGTTGCAGCAGTCTGTGGGCAGCCGAGCTCGAGTTGTTGTCGATAGATAGTAGCATATTGTTACCAACAATCGTTACCGATGTTTGTTCAACGTTTTGAGAGTCGCATAAAAATTACTATCTTCGCGCCGAATTTGAAAACGAACACAATAAATATATTATCATGGCATTGAAATGCGGTATTGTTGGCTTGCCCAACGTCGGAAAATCGACACTTTTCAACTGTTTGTCAAACGCTAAAGCTCAATCGGCAAACTTCCCCTTCTGTACAATAGAGCCCAATGTGGGTGTGATAACAGTGCCCGACGAGCGCTTGAACAAGTTGGCCGAGATTATACATCCCCAACGCATTGTTCCTACTACTGTAGAGATTGTAGATATTGCCGGTCTTGTAAAGGGTGCAAGCAAGGGCGAAGGTTTGGGTAACAAGTTCCTTGCCAACATTCGCGAGACAGATGCTATTCTTCACGTGTTGCGTTGCTTTGACGACGATAATATTACCCACGTAGACGGTAGTGTTGATCCCGTGCGCGATAAAGAGATTATCGACTATGAGTTGCAACTCAAGGACCTCGAAACCATCGATGCCCGCATCGCCAAGGTACAAAAGCAAGCTCAAACCGGTGGCGACAAGAATGCCAAGATGACCTACGATGTGTTGAGCCGTTACAAAGAGGCTCTTGAGCAAGGTAAGGCTGCTCGTACCGTGCAATTTGAAACAAAAGACGAGCAACGCATTGCACACGATCTCTTCTTGCTCACCAGCAAGCCCGTATTGTATGTATGTAACGTAGACGAGGGTAGCGCTGTGAGCGGTAATGCCTATGTAGAGCGTGTGCGTGAGGCTGTAAAGGAGGAGAATGCCGAGATTCTTATTTTGGCAGCCAAGACCGAGTCGGAGATTGCCGAGTTTGAAGATTATGAGGAGCGTAAGATGTTCCTCGACGAGATAGGTCTTGAGGAGTCGGGCGTATCGCGTCTTATTCGTTCGGCCTACAAGTTGCTCGACCTCGAAACATATATCACTGCCGGCGAGCTTGAGGTGCGTGCCTGGACCTATCGCAAGGGTAGCAAGGCTCCCCAATGTGCCGGTGTTATCCACACCGACTTTGAGAAAGGTTTTATTCGCGCCGAGGTTATCAAGTACGAAGATTTCATTACTCTTGGATCGGAGGCTGCCTGTAAAGATGCCGGTAAGATGAGCATCGAGGGCAAAGAGTATGTCGTACAAGATGGCGATATCATGCACTTCCGCTTCAACGTGTAAGCATCTACTGTATAGATATAAATGCCATGCAAAACATTTGTTTTGTGTGGCATTTTCATTGTCAGGGGGTTCAATGTGTTTGTATCTGTGTTTGTATCTCTATGTAGAATGAAAAATCTTTCACTAACGTAGCGCGATTGTCGATAGAAAAATCTATCTTTGTAAGTTAAAATGTAATAGCTAAATATGTTGACTCAAATAACACTCAACGGCACACGTGTACAGTATAAGGTAGTAGGCGAGGGTGCTCCTGTCATTTTGCTACATGGCTGGGGTTGTAACATTGCTACAATGGCTTCTATTGAGGCTATTTTGTCGCCTCACTTCAAGGTCTATACACTCGATTTTCCCGGATTTGGTGGTAGCGAAACGCCTGCCGATGTGTGGGGTGTAGAGGAGTATACACAAATGCTGGAGCGTTTTGTGGCTGAGTTGCATATTGACAACCCTATACTCATAGGTCACTCTTTCGGTGGTCGCGTATCTATCTTGTACGGCTCGCGCAATGAGGTGCGCAAGATTGTATTGGTCGATGCTGCCGGAGCCAAGCCTCGACGCCCGCTCAAGTATTACTGCAAGGTATACTCTTATAAACTCTACAAGCAATTCTTGTACCTGACAATGGGCAAGGAGCGTGCCGAGGAGAAGTTGGAGGCGCGTCGTCGCACTGCCGGTTCGGCCGATTACAATGCCCTCACTGGTATGATGCGTCGCATTCTCGTCAAGGTGGTAAACGAGTATCTCGAAAAAGAGATGACCTTGATAAAGTGCCCTGTGCAACTTATATGGGGAGCCAATGACAAGGATACCAAGCTACGCGAAGCCAAGGTAATGCTCAAGCGCATACCCAATGCACGCCTTGATGTGATAGAGGATGCTGCACACTATTCATTTATTGACAACCCCTTCCGTTTTCGTTCATATCTCACCGCATTCTTGAAAAAAGAGATTTACGGTAAATAATTATAATCGCAATGATAACACTTATCACACAAATAGTATTGCTTCTTGCCCTCATCATCTATGTGGGTGTGGCGTTGAAGTATGAGTTGCAAATGTTGCAACAAAACAGCTATCGCAACGATCGTTATATGAGATGGATGAAGAACAACGGCGACTCATCATCGCCTCGTCGTCTCGTACTCTATTTCCTTCTGCTCATATCTTGCACACGCTTTACCCCCGAGATTATCCATCCCTTTATTGCGGTGGTGCTGGTGGTATTTGCCGTGCGTGAGTTGCGCATGAAGTACAAGAAACCTCTTGTTTTTACCCAACGTGCTACTCGTCTCTACATCGCTATGTGGGTTTGTGTGCTATGTGTTGTTGCCGTGTTTGCAGTAGCTACACGCTACTCTATCTATGCAGTGCTTTTGGCATTGCTCGCATCGGCGGCTTTCTCGTGGGTGGTACTCATGGCTGCCAATATGCTTATGCACCCCATCGAACTTCAAATAAACAAAGGCTTTTATAACGAGGCCAAGAAGATACTTGAGTCAATGCCCAATTTGCGCATCATCGGTGTTACCGGTAGCTATGGCAAGACCAGTACCAAGCACTATTTGTATCGCATCCTTAGCGAGAAGTACAATGTGTTGATGACTCCCGGTAGCTTCAATACACCTATGGGAGTGATACGCACCGTGCGCGAAATGATGAAACCCTATTATGATGTCTTCATCGTAGAGATGGGTGCCAAGCAGTTGGGCGACATCAAAGAGATATGCGACCTTGTGTGCCCCACAATAGGTATTGTTACTGCTGTGGGCGAGCAACACTTGGAGTCGTTCAAGAGCATTGAGAATGTGCAACGCACCAAGTTTGAGCTTGTAGATGCGCTACCTGCCGATGGCTTGGCAGTAGTGAACAATGACTTTGAATATATAGCCAATCGCAAGGTCGACAACGTGGCAGTGAAGCGTTATGCCCTTGGCGAAGGCTTCGACTATCATATAGAGAATGTTGAGTATGGCGAGGTAGAGACCCGCTTCACAGTGGTGGGCGAGGGACGTAGCATAGAGCTTGCCACCAAGTTGGTAGGCGATTGCAACTTGTCCAATCTTATGGCTTCGGTTATTGTGGCACTACACCTTGATGTGCCCGAGAAGTCTATACGATATGGCGTGAGTCAAATAGAACAGGTGGAGCACCGCTTGAATATGAAGCGCACTCCCGGTGGCTTGTCTATTATCGACGACGCTTTCAACTCCAATCCCGATGGTGCTCGCATGGCACTCGATGTGCTTGCGCGTATGAAGACCGGCAAACGCATTGTCATTACACCGGGTATGATAGAGTTGGGTGACAAGCAAGTGGAGTATAACAAGCGATTTGGCGAGCAAATGGCCTCAGCAGCCGACTATGTGATGATTGTGGGTGCATATAACCGCGAGGCAATCCTATCGGGTCTTGTAGAGGGTGGTATGTCGCAAGAGAATATATTCATAGCCGATAGCTTTGCCATAGCGCAAGGCCGATTAGTACAGATAGCCCGTGCCGGTGATGTGGTATTGTATGAAAATGACCTGCCCGACACGTTTAAGTAAGCGAATAGAAAAAACAGAAAACTGAAATAATGAAAACAACCGTAGGTGTATTTTTCGGAGGTCGCTCGGTAGAGCACGAAATATCGGTGCTTACTGCCCTCCAAGCTATGTATGCTTTTGATAGCAACAAATACAATATTGTGCCTGTATATATCTCGAAAGAGGGTCGCTGGTATAGTGGCGAGGCTCTCATGTCGGTGTCGAACTTCCGCGACATGAACGCCCTCAAGGCGCAATGCGAAGAGGTGTATATGAACCCCGAATTTGGCGATTACAACCTCTATCGTCGCAAGAAAAAACTCTTTGGCTCGCCCATCGTCACCACTTTGGATGTGGTAGTACCTGCCTTGCACGGTACAAATGGCGAGGATGGTGTATTCCAAGGTTTGTTGGAGACCATTGGTATTCCTTTTGCCGGATGTAACACCCTCTCGGCAGCCATCGGTATGGACAAGATTGTAATGAAGATGGTACTTGAGAGCTGCAATATACCCATTGTAGACTATGTGTGGTTTACCGACAAACAATGGTTTACCGACCGTGATCGTTGGGCAGATGAGGTGGAGCAAAAGATAGGCTATCCCGTGATTGTAAAACCCGCCAACTTGGGCTCAAGTGTGGGTATATCGCGTGCCGACAACCGTGTGGAGTTTATGACCAAGGTCGATGAGGCAAGTCGCTACTCTACTCGTTTGGTGGTAGAAGATTTGGTTGAAAACCTCAAAGAGATAAACTGCTCGGTGCTTGGCGATTGCGACGACTACATGGCGTCGGTGTGCGAGGAGCCTATCAAGAGTGGTAAGATACTCTCTTACGAGGATAAATACATGGGCGGTAGCCAAGGCGAGAGTGGCATGCAAGCCAGCGAGAAGCGCATTCCTGCCGACCTCACTCCCGAGCAGACAGCTCGTGTGCAATTCTTGGCCGGAGAGACTTTCCGCGTGCTCTCGTGTCATGGTGTAGCTCGTGTCGATGTGATGATTGACGACAACACCGGCGACATCTATGTCAACGAAATCAACGCTATTCCCGGTTCGCTTTCGTTCTACTTGTGGGAGGCTACCAAAGTGCCCTTCGATGAGTTGATGGATCGTATGGTGCAGCTCGCCCTCAAGCGCAAGCGCGAGGCTGCCAACAAAACCGTGAGCTACACCCAAAACATCTTTGCCCTTGGTGGTGGCGGTGTAAAGGGTGCTAAAGGAGCCAAAGGTGCTAAGCTGAAATAATCTGAACCTATTAGTATATATGAGAGGGCAAGGGCGGCCGTGATGGTCGCCCTTGCTTTATTGTGTGAGAGGCTATTTCTTGCAACAACCTGTATGAGTAAACATCTTATTGTGGTGATGCTCGTTGCGCTCCAAGGCAATGCGCGAGGGTGTGGGGTGCTCAAGTTTTTCGAGCTCGGCAATGGCTGCGCGCATGTCGTCGAGTAGCATATCGGCCATGTCGCGGCTGAAGCCTTGACGCACCACGATGCGCATTACGACCATCTCTTCGATGTTCTTGGGCATGGTGTAGGCTGGTACCATCCAACCACTCTGTTTCAGTTTGTCTTGTAGGTCGTAGAGTGTCCACTTGGCTGTTTTGCTATAAGTACGACACATAAACCATATGAAGAGCGGGTTGACAACATCCTTGCAGTAATTGACGAATGGTGTCATCTTGCCTATCTCTTGGTGTAGATAGCGTGCTATCTCCATAGAGTTGTGCTGTACTTGTTTGTAGCCCTCATATCCGAGGCGGATAAATTGGTAGTATTGGCCCAAGATTTGAGCCGCCGGGCGTGAGAAGTTCAAGCCCACTTGCGTGATGTCGGCTCCTAAGTAATTGACCGAAAACGACATCTTGCCGGGCAAGTATTTCTTGTCTTTCCATACGACCCAACCGAGACCCGGATATACAAGGCCAAACTTGTGTCCCGATGTGCTGATAGACAATACCCATTTGAGGCGGAAATCCCAGCGTTTCTCGGGGTGTAGGAAGGGCAGGATGAAACCGCCCGATGCTGCATCGACGTGGATGGGTATATCGTGATGAGTGCGGGCATTGTACTCATCGAGTGCCTTGTCGAGCGCCTCTACATCGTCGTTGAGTCCGGTCCATGTAACACCTTGTATGGGTACAACACAGATAGTATTCTCATCGCACAGCGCCAAGGCGTCGTGAGGGTCGAGGGTGGGTTTTTCGAGCGATAGAGGTACGGTGCGCATCTCTATCTGCCACAAGTCGGCAAATTTTTCCCATACTACTTGGTAGCCCGTAGAGATAACAAAATTGGGTTTGTCGGTGGGCTTGCCTTGTGCCATGCGACGCTCTTTCCAGCGCAACCAGGCAGCAACACCACCCAGCATACAAGCCTCGGACGAGCCGATAGCCAATGCGCCGGTTTTCCATTTATTCTGCTCGGGCGAGTTCCATAGGTTGGCCACTATATTTATACACTTGGCATTCATTACCGCCACGCGAGGATACTCGGTCTCATCTATATAATTGATAGCGATGGCCTCGTTCATGAGTTTGGTAGCAAAGGGATCCATGTAGGTGGTAACGAAGGTTGCCAGGTTGAGACGAGGTTGCGTCTGTGCAAAAGTCTCATTTTTCACCATCTGATAGGCAATCTCGGGTCGGGTACCATGTTGAGGAATGGCATCGACGGGCGAGGGTTGCAACATCTCTTCCGAGCCGAATACCGCTGCATGTTCGCAGCAACTTTTGTTTTCTGTTTTTTCCATAATCCTAATTTCGTTTTATAAGATTTAGCAGTATTCACAAAACGTATTCTTGCAGCCAATGGTTGCTTGCAATAAGCATTATTAGTCCTTTTTGTCTTTTGCCAACGTGTGTCGTATGAGTGCTGAACACAAGCCTGCGATTGCGTGTTAATATTGCCACAAAACGATAATATTATGAAAGTAGAAACCGGACGGGGACGCATACCCCTCATTACCCTCTTGGGTATTTGGTCTATCTCGGCACTCAATGCACTGCCGGGACTGGCCGTTTCGCCTATATTGGGCGAGTTGCAAAAAATCTTTCCACACGCTACCGAGTTGGATATACAGATGCTCACGTCGTTGCCATCACTCATGATTATACCCTTTGTGTTGTTGGCGGGTAAGCTCACCGAGCGCATCGATAATATACGTCTGTTGCAGGTGGGCTTGGTTATCTTTGTATTGAGCGGTGTACTCTATCTTATGTCTAACAAGATGTGGCAACTTGTGGCAGTGAGTGGCTTGTTGGGTGTAGGCTCGGGATTGATTATTCCGCTTTCAACGGGCTTGATAGGCCGATTCTTTGTTGGTCGCTATCGCACCAAGCAGTTCGGTCTGAGCTCGGCCATTACCAACCTTACCCTTGTTATAGCTACCGTTATAGCGGGCTATCTGGCCGAGATAGAGTGGCACTTGCCCTTTATTGTATACCTATTGCCCATCGTTTCTATTATCCTGTCGTTCCAGTTGCGCAAGGCGCTCTCGCAAGAGCCCGAGCCTTCGCCCGAGATAGATCACACCGACAACGGCCTGCGTCCGCATGTAAAGGTGGGTAGCAACGGTATAGGAGTGCATCACCTCATCGAAGTTATGTTGTTCTATGGTATGGTTACATACTTGGTGGTTATTGTGAGCCTCAACCTGCCCTTCCTTATCGAAGAGCGAGGCATGCCCTCGGGATTGTCGGGTACCTATATTGCTCTCTTCTTCCTTGCTATCATGGCGCCGGGATTCATACTCAATCGTCTCATAGATATATGGGGTAGAGCCACACAATTGTGGAGTATGCTCATGATAGTTGTAGGCCTGGGCTTGATTGTTGTCACTACCAACGAGTGGTTCGTGGGTCTCGGATGTGTCAGTGCCGGAGTGGGATATGGCATTATACAGCCCATTATGTACGACCGCACCACGCACATTGTATTGCCTCACAAGAGTACCCTTGCCCTGGCATGTGTCATGGCGATGAACTATGTGGCTATCTTGGTGTGTCCGTTTGTGGTGAAACTCTTTGAGATAATCATGCACGATACGAGTCAGCTCTTTGCCTTCAAGCTCAATACCTTCTTGGCAGCTGTTACGATGTTGGTAGCCTTTATATATCGCAAATCGGCGCTGTTCGACAATTAAATCTATTTGTATAGGTCGAGAGCAGCTTGCAGTTTGTTGCGTATCTCGTTGCGCAATTTTGCCGGCGATATAACCTCTATTTCTCGTCCCAGCGAGAGTAGTTCTTGTATGAGGTCGTAGGTGATGTACATGTTGTATATAAAATCGACGTAGCCATCGCCCACCTCATACTCGCGCTGTGAGTGGTGAAGGGGTAGGGCGCGCAAGTATTGGGCTTGTCGCATGGTCGCTCGCAGGCGTATAGCCTCGGGTTGCTCATCGCTGCGTATCACGCCAAACGATTGTGCAAAGTAGTTGGCAGGGTTGAAGTCGGCGGGAAACTCAAATGTATCGGTTGTGAGCGAGAGCTCTACCACGCGGTCGAGGGCATAGGTCTTGATGTGGCGATCCTTGCGGTTGTAGCCTATTACATACCATCGCTTGCGGAATGCCTTGACAAAATAGGGCTCCAGCTCTACCTTTTGTGCCGACATTTTCCAGAAGGCATGGTATGTCATGCGTATCACATGCCCCTGTTGCATGGCCTCGGTTATAGTGGCCATATAGTCGTTGCCCGAAGGGATATGTTCGGGTATGATGCGCTCGGCCATATCGGCACCATGGCGCATGAGGTAGTTGACCGACAGTGAGTCAAACAACCACTTTTGCAGGTCGCTGCTCTTGTCGGGTTGTGCCTGCTCGATGTAATACTCGTAGGTCGATGTGTCGCAAAGGATGTTCACATCAAAAAGATTCTCGGCTCCCTCGCGGTAGTTGCAGAAGGTGCGTCGGGTGAGAGGGTTGCCATCTGAGAGGTCGCTCTGCAACCACAGTCGCTCTATCTCGCCACGAGTGATGCGCTTGTAGCGCCACACTGTGTCGAAAAACCACATGTATCGTTGTATAATACTTTGCGACATAACCTATAGAGTTGTTACCGGCGATTTTCTTTTCTTGAAGCACTGTGATAGTATGGGGGCATAGGGTGTGTCGAGCTTGCGAGCTTTGGTAGGACACCCTTTTACGCAAGCACAGCACTTGATGCAACGAGTCGTGTCGGTATGTAGGCAATTGCCGGCCTCGATAGCACCTGTGGGGCACAGCTTGGCACACTTGCCACACCGCTTGCACTTGTGGTCAATAACCTCTACGTGTGGCTTTACACCCGACTTGTTGCGACGTTGTTTCAGTACAAAGAGCACAAATCGAATGGTCGAGAAAATAGAGTTGCGAGGCTCTTTCAGAGTTGCAATGTCGATGCGCTTGGGGTGCTTGGCACAACTCAACTTCTCGGCAATAGCCTTGCCCCATGCACGGGCATCGGCCAGGTCGGTAGCGTCGGGGCGACCTGTGGCTATGGGGTGTTGCGATGTGCTATATGAGTGCTCACCTACAAAGGCCCCGACAGCTACGGGAACAAATCCGCGACTGCGCACAAACTCATAGAGTTGTTCGGCAGCTTCTTCATAGGCACGGTTGCCATACACTACGATGGGCACAACAGGTGTGTTGTTGCCACGCATGGCATCGAGGCGTTGCAGTGCTATGGGCGCTACCTTGCCACCATATACAGGGACAGATACAATGACCAACTCGTTGCTCTCGAAATGCAAATTCTCGGGAGTGCGGTAGGTTGCATCAACAATACGGCTCTCGTAGCGACAACCATCGGCCACGGCCATTGCCACCTTGCGCGATGTGCCGGTGGGCGAAAACAAAACGATAGAAACTGTGGTTATATTCATAATGACAAAGGTAGCGAATAGTGTGTGAAAAAACGAACTTATTTCTCTTTTTTCGTATCGCCTCGTAGCGGTCATACCCTTGATGCTCAATTTGCAAAGCGCAGTTTGCAAACAACACAGCGATTTGAAAATTTTAGCATCTATTGAGGAAATAAATCTTTATTAAATCGTTTACTTGCAGAAAAAGTATTAATTTTGCACTGCTTCAATAAAATGGAGTTTAATTAGGTAAGAAAGATTAGTTTAAATAACCAAAAAGATTTATTAGAAATGGCAACATTAGACTTGACAAAGTACGGTATTAACGGAACAACCGAAGTACTGCACAACCCCTCTTATGATCAACTCTTTGCCGAGGAGACTCTTCCCGGTCTTGAAGGCTATGAAGTAGGTCAAGTAACAGAATTGGGTGCTGTAAACGTAATGACAGGTATCTACACCGGTCGTTCGCCCAAAGATAAATTTTTCGTTTACGATGAGGTTTCTAAAAACACTGTATGGTGGACCTCAGAAGAATATAAAAACGATAACAAACCCGTTTCGCAAGAGACTTGGAACTCATTGAAAGACCTCGCTATCAAAGAGTTGTCAAACAAGAAACTCTATGTAGTAGATACTTTCTGCGGTGCCAACGAGAACTCACGCCTCAAAGTACGTTTCATCGTTGAGGTTGCATGGCAAGCTCACTTTGTAACCAACATGTTTATTCGCCCCACAGCCGAGGAGTTGGCCAACTATGGCGAGCCCGACTTCGTTGTTTACAACGCTTCTAAGGCTAAAGTTGAGAACTGGCAAGAGCTCGGCCTCAACAGCGAGACTGCCGTAGTATTCAACCTCACAAGCAAAGAGCAAGTTATCATCAACACTTGGTATGGTGGTGAGATGAAGAAAGGTATGTTCTCTATCATGAACTACCTCCTCCCCTTGCGAGGTATGGCTTCAATGCACTGCTCGGCCAACACCGACATGAACAATGAGAACACAGCTATCTTCTTCGGTCTCTCTGGCACAGGTAAGACTACTCTCTCTACCGACCCCAAACGTCTCCTCATCGGTGACGACGAGCACGGCTGGGATGACGAGGGTGTGTTCAACTTCGAAGGTGGTTGCTACGCCAAGGTTATCAACCTCAGCAAAGAGAACGAGCCCGACATCTACAACGCTATCAAGCGCGACGCTCTCCTTGAGAACGTTACTGTTGATGCCAACGGTAAGATCGACTTCAACGACAAGTCGGTTACTGAGAACACTCGTGTATCATATCCTATCTTCCACATCAACAACATCGTACGTCCCCAATCTAAGGGTCCCGCTGCTAAGAGCGTAATCTTCCTTTCGGCCGACGCTTTCGGTGTATTGCCTCCCGTTTCTATCTTGAACGCTGAGCAAACTAAGTACTACTTCCTCTCTGGTTTCACTGCTAAGTTGGCCGGTACAGAGCGTGGTATTACTGAGCCCACTCCCACATTCTCTGCTTGCTTCGGTGCTGCTTTCTTGTCATTGCACCCCACTAAGTATGCCGAGGAGTTGGTTAAGAAGATGGAGAAATCGGGCGCTAAGGCCTACCTCGTAAACACTGGTTGGAACGGTACAGGCAAGCGTATCTCTATCCGCGATACTCGTGGTATCATCGATGCTATCCTCGATGGTTCTATCGACAAAGCTCCTACAAAACAAATTCCTTACTTCTCATTCACAGTGCCCACAGAGTTGCCCGGTGTTGATCCCGCAATTCTCGATCCTCGCGACACTTACGCTTGCGCTTGCGAGTGGGAAGAGAAGGCCAAAGACCTCGCTGGTCGCTTCATCAAGAACTTCAACAAGTTCACTGGCAACGAAGCTGGTAAGGCTCTCGTAGCAGCAGGTCCCCAACTCTAATCGAAGTAGTGTAATACACACTATACAGCCCGAGGCCGTGTCCGCAAGACACGGCCTCTTTTTTATCATTAATATTAATAAGTGTTATTTACCCCCCCGATTGTTAATGTTTATTAACAATCGAATTGTGGGCTTGACTTTTCTGTTTATAATCAATACCTTGCGCACATAATTACCATAAATACCATAGACCATGAAAAAGCAATTACTACTTCTTTTTGCCGCATTGGCAATTTCATTGGCAACATATGCCGAGCATGAGTACATCCCTTTTCTTCAAGAAGGTAATGCGTGGGCGTTTCTAAACAGTGTGATGATGAGTGTTGATCAATACTCTATTAATGGAGCTGTAATAGGCGATAATGAATACAAGGTGATTTATAAAACCCGATTCAATGCGCTCTCATGGAAGTCTGAACAACCCTCAAAATGGGGCTACGCGCGAGAATCGGATGGAAAAGTATATTTAGATACAAACCAAGGCGAAAAAATTGTTTATGACTTTTCGTTACAAAAGGGCGATACTGCCTATTGGGGTACTCTATACGACTCACAGGGAAAGCCCGTGTGTGACCGATATGTGTATGTAGAAGATGTCTATTATGAGCAAATTGCTGGACAAAATCGCAAAGTATTGAAAGTGGAAACCTGCGGGGTGAGTCTTAATGAAATGGATGATTATGCTGTGATTCGCGAGAAGGAAACATGGATTGAAGGCATGGGGTCAACACGTGATATTTTTGAAAGTGAAGAATGTCGTTGGGCAGATTTCGTTGGACCAAGCAGTCAATATGCATATTACCATAATTATCTGACGGATGTCACTTATCCCGAGAACGCCGAACTATATGATTTTATTACCTGTTATGAGCACGAGTATATACCCTATGTTGAAGAGGGAAAGGTATGGGTAGATAAAGACCACCAAGGAAACCATATACAAGTTGGTATAAGTGAGACTATTACCATCAATCAAAAAGAGTATTACAAGCTGTATAAACAAGGTTTTAGTGATTATGGTGGTAATCAAACTCCAACCGGTGATTCTCAACTTCATGGATATATCCGTGAAGAGGATAAACGGGTCTATGTGAGAAGTATTAATAATGAGCAAGAGTATTTGATATACGATTTTGGAGCACAAGTAGGCGATACAATAGATTGGGCTACCATAACCTACACATGGACTGATGTTATCTTCAAACGGTATATTGTAGTAGATAGCATCGCGACAGCAACATATTATGGTAAAGAGCGAGACATATACTATGTAACTTGTATCGAAAGAATTTTTGATAAATCGGGGGTAGAGAATATCGAAAATGGTCCAAGGTATTTCAACGATGTGTGGATTGAGAGTATAGGAACACTGCAACATCCTATTATGTCGCGTCTTGATGATGCTTTTAGATGGGGGGCAACGGGCATGGAGTGGTTCGATTACTGCTACAACTACAATACCCAAGAGATATATCCTACCGACAAAACACCTATGCCCGAATTCTCATATCCCGAGCGTGGGTACATCCCTTTTCTTCAAGAAGGTAATGCGTGGGTAGAAGAAGGTATAGGTGGCGTATACAGTCGTTATATGATAGCCGACACCACTGTGATTAATGAGAAAGAGTATTGTGTGATAAAGCAAAGGTGGGTATATATAAATGAGGATATTTATAAAGATGTAAGTTATAAAACCTACATTCGCGAAGAGGGGAAAAAAGTATACCAATATCAATATGAGGGAAACTTTATCCCTGTATGGTCTAATACCGAACATCTTTTCTTTGACTTCGGTGCTCAAAAAGGAGATAGTATTGTCGTCGCAGATTGGGATGAATATAAACTAACTCTCGTTATAGATAGTGTTTGCCAAACAGTATTGAACAACAAGGATAGAGATGTGTTCTATGTTAGCTACATAGTATTGGATAAGGTGTTCGAAGAAGAATACATAGATAGACGTGATATTTGGATTGAAGGTATAGGATCAACCCAAACGGCTACATATGACTGTAAATGGCGGTTGACAAGTGGCAATTCATGGTTCTACTGCTTCCATAACTACGACACCGGGTATACATACCCCGAGTATAAAACGATGTTAGACTTCAGTGCCGTACACGCTACACAGTCCGATGCAAAAAACCTCACCCTACACCGCAATGGTGATGCGTTGATGGCGGTGTTCCCCACAGCTCAGGCGGGCGAAGCTATCACGCTATACGATGCTACAGGTCGTGCAGTGGCTATACAAGCTGTGCGCCAAGGTGCTACTACGGCTAACATCGATGTGGCTACACTCCCTGTTGGTGTATATATAGCCCGCCTCAATAGTGGCGCTACAGCCAAGGTGGTGCTGTAGTGGAAAAGGATAAAGAAAAGCACCTTGCCGCCTATCAAGGTGAAGATGGGGAAATCTTTTAGAGCCTACTACAACAGCGAACAACATTGACACCACGATGACTTGGATGTTGTAAATAATGGGCAAACACCTTTCGCTATAAACTATACGATTGAACAGGGTGCATTTAGAAGTGTTAATAGATAATGGTAGACTTGCTTTTACAAAGTAATTGTTATATATGCAAAAAAGGAGGTATTATGAAACGAATATTTATCACTTTATTGGCGGTGCTTAGCATTGCAACCATGTTGGCTAAAGATAGCTATTTGCCAATATGTACTCCCGGACGTGATTATACCTATACCAATGGTAAATATACACTCGATCTTAGCACAATAACGTCAGAACATTCCGGTTATGTGTGGTTTGATCGTGAGGAACTATTCCCGTATAGCAACCGACTGCGCGAGGAAGGCTCTCTTGTTCTTAAGTATTTCCCCAAGTATAAAAAGGAGTCCGGATGGATCGAAAAAGCTGAAGAAAATTTCACAACGACAGGTAGCGATTTTGTATATTTTGATTATAATCTGCAAGTAGGTGATACTCTTTGTGTTGTAGATATGACCCAATATGATGACAAAGAAATTTATGGTCGTATTATTAAAGTCCTATCTATAGACTCCGTAGAAATAGGTTCGCTAAACCGATTAAGATACAACCTTGAGTCAAGAAATTTTTATGCTTCTATTTGGGAGAAGCATGATGATGAGTACCATTTTTCAAAGGTCACATATAACACACCCTATAACGACTCGTGGATAGAGGGAATAGGATATACAAATTACAATTTCGATAGAAATACATTGGGACTTTATTCTCTTTATGACAGTGGCACGCTCATATATGGTGAAGAAAATGTTGATGAAAATACTTATTTGTCTACGTGCATACCTCTAAGAGAGTATATTTACTATCATGAACAAGGAGGTCGCTGGCTTGAAATGTCATTTTTGTCAGAAAAATTTCCAGGTTATACTGCCCATAATTATGATAGTTACGGCAGCAAAGTTTTGAGAGAGCAGGGGGCACAAATTCTACGAAACTTTGACGGCCTGACAACCACCCCCGAGTTGATAAAGTTATTGAACGAAAATTTGCCAACTGTCAATGATGACTTTGTCTACTTCGATTATAATCTTCAAATAGGCGATACCCTTTGTGTTGTGGAAAGCACTGCCACCGCTGTGTGTGAATATGAAATGCATATATTAGATGGCAAAATAATAAAAGTGTTGTCGGTAGATACAATAGAACTTGGTATGCAATCACAATTGAAATATAATCTCGAATCACGACCTTTCATTGCAGTACTCAGCATGTACTACGATGCTGCACTACCTCCCGAAGAAAGAGTTTATGAATATAATTATGGTATAGATATTGGTAAAACCTATAGTGATGCATGGATAGAGGGTATAGGATATACCTCGATAGTTTTTCCCGATGATTTAGATGCTAACTTAATACACAAACTCCAATGTGTGTTTGAGGAAGGTGAACTAATATATTGTGCCGATGGCGCCGATTGTAACGGACTGAGCGACCGGACCAATAAGAAGATAGATTTTGCCACCCTCACCCTACACCGCAATGGCGATGCGCTGATGGCGGTGTTCCCCACAGCTCAGGCGGGCGAAGCTATCACGCTATACGATGCTACAGGTCGTGCAGTGGCTACGCAAACCGTGCGCCAAGGTGCTACTACGGCTACCATCGATGTGGCTACACTCCCTGCAGGTGTGTACATAGCCCGCCTTAATAGCGGCGCTACAGCCAAGGTGGTGTTGTAATACGATACATAGATTATAAATATAATTATGGAGTATTGTCCTGTGGTGCGGGGCAGTACTCCCTTTTTTATATACTGCTGTGCTTGTCTATAAATGGTAACAAACCACAAACTTTATTTATTTTATCACCTTGTGCCTTGTAGGTGTTTGTAATTCAATAATATTTCGTACCTTTGTGCCCGAAATAATTGTGGAAGGATTTGACTGCTTGCAACCACACAAAAAAATTGCTAAAACTGTTCTATGCATACGCCGTTTCAAGGTGGTACAATTTGTGTGATTTTTTTTGAGTAGTTCTTCCCTCTGCCGTTATTGATGTAGCGACACGATGTGTTGTTGCCCCGTTTAGTAATAGATAAAACAGAACGATATGAGTAAGAATTATTTGTTTACATCGGAGTCGGTGTCGGAAGGACACCCCGATAAAGTGGCCGACCAATTGTCGGATGCTGTGCTTGACCAATTCTTGGCGCAAGATGCTACCTCGAAGGTGGCTTGCGAAACCTTGGTAACTACCGGTCAGGTAGTATTGGCCGGTGAGGTGAAGTCGTCGGCTTCGGTCGATTTGATGGAGACTGCCCGCCGTGTTATCAACCGCATTGGTTACAACAAGAGTGCATATAAATTTGATGGCGACTCATGTGGTGTATTCTCGGCTATACACGAGCAAAGTGCCGACATCAATCGTGGTGTTGAGCGCAAAGACCCCATGGAGCAAGGCGCCGGCGACCAAGGTATGATGTTTGGTTATGCTTGCAACGAGACTGATAACTACATGCCCCTCTCGCTCGAAATTTCGCACATCCTCTTGCTCGAATTGGCCAAGATACGTCGCGAGGCAGAGCAAATGACCTACTTGCGCAAGGGTCGCGTTACATCATACTTGCGTCCCGACTCAAAGTCGCAAGTAACCATCGAGTATGACGAGCAAAACAACCCCGTGCGCATCCACACTATCGTTATTTCTACTCAACACGACGAGTTTGTGTGCCCTGCGGATGATACTGTAGAGGCTCAAGACCGTGCCGACGAGGAGATGTTGGCAACTATCCGTCGCGATGTACAAGAGGTGTTGTTGCCCCGCGTAATAGCTCAATTGCCCGAGCGCGTGCAAGCTCTCTTCGACGACCGTCTTATCCTTCACGTCAACCCCACAGGCAAGTTTGTTATCGGTGGTCCTCATGGCGATACAGGTCTTACAGGCCGTAAAATCATTGTAGATACATACGGCGGTAAAGGTGCTCACGGTGGTGGTGCATTCTCGGGCAAAGACCCCTCGAAGGTAGACCGCTCGGCTGCCTATGCAGCTCGCCACATAGCCAAGAACTTGGTGGCTGCAGGTGTTTCCGATGAGGTGTTGGTGCAAGTATCGTATGCCATCGGTGTGGCACGTCCTGTAAGTATATATGTCAATACATACGGTAAGTCGCACGTATCGCAAAGCGATGCCGAGATTGCCGAGGTTGTAGATAAGTTGTTCGATTTGCGTCCTCGTGCCATCGAGGAGCGTCTCAAATTGCGCAACCCCATCTACGAGGAGACAGCTTCTTACGGTCACATGGGTCGCACTCCCCGCACTGTTACCAAGGTGTTCACTTCGCGCTATCTCGCCGAGCCTATTGTGCGCGAGGTTGAGTTGTTTACATGGGAGAAACTCGACTATGTAGATGCCGTACGCGAAGCATTTGGCTTGAAATAACAAGCACACATATATAAACGACAAAGGCGCTCCAATGGGGCGCCTTTGTTGTTGTATAGGGTTTAAGATTGTGTTTATCCTACCGAGCCTTCGAGAGTTACTTGCAGGAGTTTTTGTGCCTCTACGGCAAACTCCATGGGCAACTTGTTCATTACCTCCTTGGCATATCCGTTTACGATGAGGCCCACAGCATCTTCGGTGGGGATACCACGTTGGTTGCAATAGAAGATTTGGTCTTCGTTGATCTTTGAGGTGGTAGCCTCGTGTTCCATTACAGCGGTGTTGTTCTTGATGTCGATATAGGGGAATGTGTGAGCGCCGCAGTGGTCGCTGAGCAAGAGGCTGTCGCATTGTGTAAAGTTGCGGGCGTTGTCGGCAGTGGGCGTAACACGCACCAATCCGCGATAGCTGTTTTGGCTACTACCGGCCGATATACCCTTTGAAACAATTGTACTGCGGGTATTCTTGCCTATATGTATCATCTTGGTACCGGTGTCGGCTTGTTGGTGGTTGTTGGTGACAGCTACCGAGTAGAACTCGCCCACCGAGTTGTCGCCGGCAAGTACACAACTGGGATATTTCCAGGTTATAGCCGAGCCGGTCTCTACTTGAGTCCACGAGAGTTTTGAGTTGTCGCCCTTGCACAATCCGCGTTTGGTAACGAAGTTGTAGATACCACCGCGACCCTCTTTGTCGCCGGGATACCAGTTTTGCACGGTCGAATATTTCACCTCGGCACGCTCATGTACGCGTATCTCTACGATAGCTGCGTGGAGCTGATTTTCGTCGCGCATAGGCGCGGTACAGCCTTCGAGGTAGCTCACATAGCTGTCGTCGTCGGCCACGATAAGGGTGCGCTCAAATTGGCCTGTGTTGGCGGCATTGATGCGGAAGTAGGTCGAGAGCTCCATGGGGCAACGCACGCCCTTGGGGATGTATACAAACGAGCCGTCGCTAAAGACAGCCGAGTTGAGGGCTGCAAAGAAGTTGTCGCGGTATGAAACCACCGAGCCGAGATACTTGCGCACCAAGTCGGGATAGTCTTTTACCGCCTCGCTTATCGAGCAGAAAATTACGCCGAGTTCGGCCAATTTCTCGCGGAAGGTAGTCTTTACCGACACACTATCCATCACGGCATCTACGGCTATACCCGAGAGGCGCATTTGCTCTTCGAGCGAAATGCCGAGCTTGTCGAATGTCTTGAGCAACTCGGGGTCTACCTCGTCGAGCGACTCGGGGCCTTTGCGAGTCTTGGGCTCGGCATAGTAGCTTATGGCCTGATAGTCAATCTCGGGTATATTGAGGTGTGCCCAAGTGGGCATCTTGAGAGTTTGCCAGTAGTGGAAGGCTTGCAAGCGGAATTCGAGCAACCACTCGGGCTCGCCCTTGCGCTCCGAAATGAGGCGTACAACATTCTCGTTGAGACCCTTTTCGATTATATCGGTCTCTATATCTGTAACAAATCCATACTCATACTCTTTCGATGTAACATCGTCGAGAATAGAGTCTTTACGAGGCTCTTCGTTGACGTTGGTAATTTTATCGTTGTTTTCCATCTTCATCTTTACTTTGTTAGTTCAACAATTAAGGTGTTGGGGTAGTTGTTTTACCCTCTACGAAGTTGAGAACTTTGGGGGCAAAATCTCTAACAGTCTCGTAGCATATCGCCTTGGTGAGCGTGGGCGACTTCCATACTTTGGCATCTTTGGTCACAAGCATAGCCAAGTTGAGCGCGAGGCTCACAAAGAGTATGGTCTTGAATGCACCAAAGAGTCCGCCTGCAATGGAGTCTATCCATCCAAGTCGCACCAACCGGGTGATAGACTTGAGAAACCCTGAGACAATGCGTATGGCGGTATATATAACAAAGAACAGACCCGCATACGACACCATTTCGCATACCAAGAGGCTCCATCCGGTGCGCTCAAACAGAAGGGCTGTTATATCTTTGCTCCATATATATGTACATATTACACCCAATAGTAGAGCAGCCACGTCGCCTACTTGGCGTACGATGCCTCGCACCATGCCCCAAATAGTCATGAGCACGACAAGCCCCAACATTATGATGTCTATAACTTCCATTATTTCATTTTAATATGAGTGATTGCAAAAATACACTTTTATTTCCAATAAAACGCTATTTGCGACACTATTTTGAGCGCCGAGATGATGCGATTATGTTAATTTTATTTATCACCATTGAGGTGTAAATATCTATACCTCTTCGTCGAATATCTGGTCGAAACGACGTCGCAGTTCTTCGTGGTTGGCAATGATGGCACGTAGCTCGTCGAGGCGTACTTTATTGTCGCTTTGTGGTAGCCATAGGCGCAGGTATCCACCTTCGGCATACTTCTCTTGCAGATGGTTGCAGAAACGCTCGTAATGTACCTCTCGGTTGTCGGTGTCGAGGTGTTTCAGCCCATACTGTACAGTGCGTCGCAGGGTGGTGTCGGGGTCTATAAGGCGGTCGGCCTCGGCTACAATGCAACCATAGATAGAGCGAGGTGCTTGGTTGTTCGATGCGCGATGATCCTCGACAGCCTCTTTGATGATAGTGACTTGCTCGGGGGTAAACCACTGTGGCAACATGCTGTCGTTGGTTACAATTTCGCCCGACACGATGTGATGACGCTCACGGCCTTCGCACAGCCCCAAGTCGTGATAAGCTGCAATCGTATATGCCATATCGGCATCAACGCCATACTGCTTGGCAAGAGTCATACTACGTTCTATCACATCGGTCACATGTGTGAGGTTGTGCGCCTTGTCAAATGCCTCGTATCGAGGTATGATGTGTTGTGCTATATACTCCTGTAGCGTCATGGTCTATCGCAGTTTGTTGTGCTCGAAGTGCTTGCGTATAACAAAGAAAAACAATATAAATCCGGCTGTGGCAACGCCCAATCCGGTGCGGAAGGCGTTGGCATAGTTGCTCAGCTCGGCAATATGACCGCCTATAAATACACCCAGACCTATGCCCAGATCCCATGCCGTGAAGTAGGTGGAGTTGGCTGTTCCGCGGCGACTGTTGGGGGCGAGGTTGATAAACATGGCTTGCAATGCCGAGCACATGGTGCCAAAGCCCAGTCCCAATATAAATGCTGCCGAATAGAAGCCTATGGGCTGCCTGAAGATGACAAAAACGCTAAAGCCCAACAAGATGACTATCATGCCCAGAATGATGCTATGTGCCACCAATCCCTTGTTGAGCATCATGCCCACGCGCATGCGCGACATGACAAGACCGCAGGCCATGATAACGAAAAAGAGTCCGGTGCCATCGGTAATGCCTACCTCGGTGCGCCCATAAATGGCCAAGTAGGTCGATAGTATGCCATAGGCAAACGAGAAGAGCATGACAGGCAACATCTCGGGCAATCCTTTCACGAGGATAAAGCGGTCGAGCGATATGCCTTGTGTGGGCTGTTCTATCTCTTTGTGTGGGGCTTTGATAGCCGATACGCAACATAGTCCCAAGAAAGAGGTGACAACCGATATCATAAAGATAGGCGTGAACTCGTGCAGTGTCTCGTAGAAGTAGAGCGATATAGAGGGCCCAAATGCCATGGCCAAATTGTTGCTGACACCATAGAAGCCAATACCCTCGCCACGACGCTCGGCGGGCATAATGTCTATTGCCATGGTGCTGTTGGATACCGTTACCAATCCGAACGATGCGCCATGCGTAGCACGGATGAGGGTAAACAGCAAGAGCGAGCCGGCCAGCAAGTAGCCACAGAAGAAGAGCATAAATATCGAGTAGCAGATGAGCAACAGCCTCTTGCGGGGAAATGTGTCGACCATATATCCGCTCACCGGCCTTACGAGTAGTGCCATGATGGTATAGGAGGCCAATACCATGCCGGTGAGGCTTTTATCGGCTCCAAACGCTTCGCCCACATACATGGGTAGTATGGGTAGCAGTAGGTAGAACGAGAAGAACAGCAAGAAGTTGCCTGCTGCTACGGCACAAAAACTCGGTGTCCACAGTCGCGGACGGGGTGTGTCGGTGGGCGTGGTGCTCATTTTATTCAACTTCCTCGCCCAAGAGTGTGGCCGATGAGGCCTCGTATACCTTAACCTTTACGAAGTCGCCTACACGGTGGTTGCCACGAGGGAATACCACAACCTTGTTTTGTTGTGTGCGACCGAAGAGTTGTTCACGAGAGCGTTTTGAGAAGCCTTCAACAAGCACCTCAAAGGTCTTGCCTATGTCGCGACGGTTGCTTTCGAGCGAAAGCTCGTTTTGCAGGTCTATCATGCGTTGCAAGCGTGCTATCTTGGTCTCCTCGTCGATGTCGTCGGGCAGGTGTTTTGAAGCAAATGTACCGGGACGCTCTGAATACTTGAACAAGAACGACGAGTCGTAGCACACCTCGCGCATGAGGCTCAAAGTCTCTTCAAACTCCTCCTCGCTCTCCGAGTGGAAACCACAGAAAAGGTCGCTTGAGATACCGCAATCGGGTATGATGCGACGTATGGCGGCAACACGGTCGAGATACCACTCGCGGGTATATTTGCGATTCATCAACTGCAAGATGCGGTTGTTGCCCGATTGCACGGGAAGGTGTATATGGTGGCACAATGAGGGATGCGAAGCAATGGCTTCCAAGATTTCGTCGCTCATATCCTTGGGGTGCGATGTTGTGAAGCGCACGCGCATGCCCTCGCCGGCAGCCTCGGCCACCATGCGCAACAAGGCGGGGAAGTCGACACGAGTGCCATCTTCGGCAACGTAGTTGTATGAGTTGACATTCTGGCCCAGCAAGATAGCCTCTTTGAAGCCACGAGCTTTCAAGTCGGCAAGTTCGCGCAAGATGCTCTCGGGCTCACGGCTACGCTCGCGACCACGAGTGTAGGGCACGATACAGTATGAGCAGAAGTTGTTGCAACCACGCATGATAGAGATATAGCCCGAAACTCGGCTATGACCCATGCGAGCAGGAACAATGTCGCGATAGGTCTCTGTGGTAGAGAGCTCTACATTGACAGCGGGCTGGCCTTGCTCAACAGCCGAAATAAGAGCCGGCAGGTCGAGGTACGCATCGGGGCCGGCAACAAGGTCTACGCCATGATTGCTCACCAAATCCTCGCGCACACGCTCGGCCATGCAACCCAACACACCCACAATGAGGTGGGGTTTCTTGCGCTTGAGTGCGCGGAAATATGCCAGTCGCGATACAATCTTTTGCTCGGCATTGTCGCGTATCGAACAAGTGTTGACAAACACAGCATCGGCCTCCTCGATTGTCTCGCACAAATGGTAGCCGTGCATTTCCATGATAGATGCTACTACCTCACTGTCGGCAACGTTCATTTGGCAACCGTATGTCTCTATAAAAAGTCTCTTTGTACTCATATATTTTGTGGTTTCTTTTTCTTTTGGTTTTTTCTATTTTTATTCTTGTTATACAGGTCTGTTGAGTGATATAAAATCGCCCGTTTTGCTTTAAAATCACACTCTTTTGTCATGCAATTCTATGTTTTTCTTCTATTTTGCATCTATAGAGTGTAAAGTTTTTCATAGTTGAGATTTTGGATTATATTGTCAAGGGTAGTTGCGAAACCGCCCTTTCTTTCTTTTTAAACCTCATACCACTTGTTTTTCTCTCAATAAACTTGTATATTTGAGCGCAAAATTACGAAATAAAGATGGATTATTTAGACATTATACTCTATATTGTTTTTGCCATCATCGGTATTTTTAGTAGTATTAACTCTACTAAAGCCAAAAAACGTGCCGAGAATAAGCGCAAAACAGTTCCAGTGCCCGCACAGGCAGTGGTAGAAGAGGATGATGAGGCTGAATATGATCAACCCGTGCCCGAAGTGGTGTCGCTCGACGATATTTTCAGGGCATTGCGTGAGGGTCGCCCTCTTGAGACCGTGCGCAAAGAGACTCTCGTCGAAGAGCACACGCCTATACAGCAACCTGTTGTGCCTATCGAGGAGGGTATAAGGGTGACTCGTGACGAAGATTTTGCACAAAACGAAATATCGGATAGAGGCATCTATACCGACGATGAAAGTGTCGAGGCGTTCTCGGTGGAGAATGTCGATTGGCGACAAGCTGTTATTACCAGCGAAATATTAAACAGAAAATACTAAAACTATAATCTCAATCTATTTATAAAGCACTATGGCATACAGAATTCTTACTGCAGAAGAAGCTGCCTCGTACATCAACCATGATGATAACGTAGGCTTTGGTGGTTTTACAGCCGCAGGTACTCCTAAAGCTACAACCATCGCCTTGGCCAAGAGAGCCAAAGCAGAACATGACGCCGGACGTCCCTTCAAAATCGGATTGTACACCGGTGCATCTACCAATGACTATATCGATGGTGAGTTGAGCCGTGTCAATGCTATCAAAACACGTACTCCCTATCAATCACACGCCGACTCGCGCAATCTTATCAACAGCGGCGAAATGCCCTACTTTGACATGCACCTTTCGCATCTTTCTCAACAACTCCGTTATGGTTTCTTGGGCAAAATGCATGTAGGTATCATTGAGGCTGCCGATGTATCGGAAGATGGCGAAATCCTCTTGGGTGCCGGTGTAGGTATGGCTCCTACAGTGTGTGAACTCTGCGACAAACTTATCATCGAGCGCAACCACCACGAGAGCGACAGAATGCGTGGTATGCACGATATTTATACTCCGCTCGATCCTCCTTATCGTCGCGAAATTCCTATCTACAAGCCCAGCGACCGTATCGGTTCGCCCGTTATCAAGGTAGACCCCAAAAAGATTATCGGTATCGTAGAGACCGACTTGACCGACGGTGTTAAGCCTTTCTCTCCCGTTGATGCCACTACATCTAAGATTGGTGAGAACGTATGTAACTTCCTCGCTTCTCAACTCAAAAACGGTCTTCTTCCCAAAGAGTTCCTCCCCGTGCAATCGGGTGTAGGTAACATCGCCAATGCGGTGTTGGCTCAAATGGGTCTCAACCCCGACATCCCCCAATTCCAAATGTATACCGAGGTGGTACAAGACTCGGCTATGGAGTTGATGTTCCAAGGTAAATGTACATTTGCCAGCACATGTGGTATGACAGTGAGCGATGATATGTTGTCGCGCATCATGGATAACATCTACTACTTCAAGGAGCGTGTTATCTTGCGTCCGAGCGAAATCACCAACCACCCCGAGATTGTGCGCCGTCTGGGTCTCATCACTATGAATACAGCTCTCGAAGCCGACATCTTCGGTAATGTGAACTCTACTCACGTGACAGGTACTAAGATGATGAACGGTTTGGGTGGCTCGGCCGACTTTACTCGCAATGCCTACCTCTCAATCTTTGCTTGTCCTTCGGTAGCTAAGGGTGGTAAGATCAGCTCTATCGTTCCTATGGTATCGCACCAAGACCACAGCGAGCACTCTGTAATGGTAATTGCTACCGAGCATGGTGTTGCCGACCTTCGCGCCAAGTCTCCTCGTCAACGTGCCGAGGCTATCATTGAGAACTGTGCTCACCCCATGTACCGTGAGCTCCTCTGGGATTACCTCAAGATGTCAAACGGTGGTCACACACCTCACAGCCTCAAGGCTGCATTTGCCTTCCACACAGAGTTCCTCAACTCGGGCGATATGACCAAGACCGACTTCTCGCAATACAAATAATAAGTATAGGCGATATACAACAAATAGAGCCGCAATCGACAAGATTGTGGCTCTATTTGTATTATAAAGGGTGCATTTATGCTTGCTTGGGAGTCTCGCTCTCTTCCCAATGGAAGGGTTCGAAGGTTGCCGATGGATCGCGCCACTCGGGCTTGCGCATACTATATATAATAAGAGGTGCAGCTACGACTACGATACAGCCTATTACCAACACGGCATACCACACGGTATTGCTACCTACCGAAATCTGTCCGGGTGGAATAAAACTGAGTACAAAGGCCAAAAGCGAGCCCAGAAAACCTATGCCGGCGACGAGCCACATGAGCATGTTGCCTTTGTTGCCTATGCGGAAGGGGCGAGTGGCTTTTTTCATGTTGTATCGCAGATAGATGGCTGCCGCAAACATGAGCAAGTACATGATGAGGTATAGCAATACTGTGAGTTGCGACAAGATTTGATAGAAGCTCTGTACCGATGGCATGACCACAAAGAGCAATCCCAAAAGGGTAACAATAGCCCCTTGTATAAACAAGATGTTGCGTTGCACGCCACGGCTGTTGGTCTTCTGGAAGAATGGGGGCAGATAACCTGCACGACCCACGGCAAAGATACCCTTTGAGGGGCCTGCAACCCATGTGAGCACACCGGCCAGCACACCAAATGCCAATGCAACAGCGATGACGGGCGAGAACCACGATGCTTTGACATACGCCAGATAGCGGTCAAATCCGACCAATAGGCTCTGTGTGAGGTTTATATCGCTCTTGGGGATAATTATGCCCAGCGAGAATGTTCCCAATACAAAAATGAGTACCGTGATAAGAGAACCTATAAATACCGCCTTGGGGTAGTTGCGCGAGGGGTTGTCTACCTCTTGTACGTGTATACCACCCATTTCCATACCGGCATAAAACAGGAATATACCGGCTGCCAAAACAAGGTTGTTGAAGTTGCTCAAGTCGGGAAAGAAACTACCACTGAAGTCCATTTGCGACTTACCTCCGGTGAGTAGGTAGATAATAGCCAGTACAACCAGCAATCCGGCAGGGATAATAGTGCCTACCAAGCCTCCGATTTTCGATACACGACCCACCCACGACATGCCTTTGAGTGAGATAAACGTTGCCAACCAATATATCACAAGTACGACTACAAGTGTATACATGCGGTTGGAAGCCAGCGTCATATCGTGGGTACTATCCATGCCTATGAAGGCCAGCGATACGGCTCCAAAGGTGAGTACCGTGGGATACCATATTGTACTCTCTACCCATTGCAACCATATTGCCAAGAAACCCATGCGCTTGCCAAAAGCCTCGCCAACCCAGCGAAACACACCGCCTTGTTTGTTGGAAAACATGGCTGCCAACTCGGCTGCAACAAGTGCCGTGGGGATGAGAAATACCAGCGCTGCAAAGAGATAGTAAAATGCCGAGCTTATACCATACTCCGCCTCGGCAGGGAGTCCGCGCAACGACACTACGGCCGTTACGTTCATGATAGCGAGTGTAGCAACACTCAACTTTGCGGTTTTACCAATATTTGCCATAATACTGTTTTGTTGTTTGTCCATAATAACATACGATGCCCGACAATGGTTTAGTAAACTTTACACAACGCTATCTTGTTTTGGATGTAAATCATTCAATTTATTTAAGTATGAAAAAAGTTTTTATATCTATCTTACTGTCTATGGTGGTGTGTATAGCAGGTATGGCGCAGATGACGGCGACCGATAGTACCCATCATCATTCGGCTGTTGTCTTGACTACCGAGCACAACACCCAACAACAAAGTTCTTATGATGTAATAAAGGCTATGTATGAGGCCAATGGTCGACACTTTCAAGACCCTCGTGCGCCACGATTTTTGTTTCTCGATCGCAAGGGGCGTGTGGCATTGGGTATAGGTGGCTACGTAAAAGGTACGATGTCGGTGGGCTTTGGAGGTATTGCCAATAATGTCGATTTCGTTACGGCAGCTATTGCTACTCCGTCTCAGCCCGATATGCGCAACCAATTTCGTATGGATGCTTCTACTTCGCGCCTATTCTTCAAGTTGGTAGGGCGCAATAGTGTTGTAGGCGACTTTACTGTCTATATCGAAAGCGACTTTCGCGGTACCGGAGCGGGTTACTATGGCATGCGATTGCGTCAGGCTTACATACAACTATGGCGTTTCCGCGCAGGACGTTCGTGGAGTACCTTTTGCGATGTAGCGGCAGCTCCGCCTACAATCGACTTTCAAGGCCCGTCGGGTACGGTACTTACCATGAATACAATGTTGCAATATACACAGCCCTTGGGCGAGAATTGGGAGATGGTAATGGCTGTAGAGACACCATCGGCTACCTATACAACACAGCCCCACTACAACGATGCCATTACGCAACGTGTGCCCGACTTCCCATCCTATATACAATTTAAATGGGACGGTGGACAGAGTCATATACGACTCTCAAACCTGTTGCGTATGCTCTCTTATCGCAACCTTGTGGCCGACGAGAATAAATTTACCTTCTGCTGGGCTACACAACTCAGTGGCGTAATACAAGCCTCGCGTCACTTCACATTCTACATGCAAGGTGTCTATGGTAGAGGTTACGGCGACTATCTCAATGACCTTGGCGGCTATGGATATGACCTCATACCCGGCGAGCGCAATGGTTCGATGGTTGCTCCCTATGCACTCGGTTTGGTAGGTGGTGTGCAGTATACTATCTTTCCCGGCCTATTTCTATCGGCGGCATATAGCCAATGCCGGTTGTACGACGAGCCTTCGCTATCGGCTTCGGCCTATCGATACGGACAATATGTGGTAGCCAATGCCTTCTATACACCTTTCCCCAACTGTCAGATAGGTATAGAGTATCTCTATGGTACACGACACAACTATAATGATGTATCGGGCAGTGCCCATCGTATCAATACCATGATACAATACAATTTCTAATACTTCAATATATAAAACGAGCGAAGCCCCCTTGATAGGGGGCTTCGTAGTGTTTCTATTATAAATAGTGAGATTTTTCTTCTTATCGCACGACAACCTTGGTTACTTCAACAGCACCGTTGGCTACCACTTGTACAAGTGCTACGCCTTGGTATTGGGCAGTGCCGAGTGTTACTGTACCATAGCCGGTGGTTGTTGCAAGTGTGCGACCGTCGAGAGCTATCAACGAAGCTGTCATCTCGGTGTTGTCCATAGCAACAACTTTCACGCTACCATTTTCTACGATGCATTTAGTGGTATTGTTATTGGCAACGCCCTTGATGGCTGTGTGGTCTTTTACACGTACCATGTCGGCGTTTACTACACGCTTGGTCTTGCCATCTACTACCATAGCAACGATGTTGAGGTTGAAGGGGTTTTGTACAAACTCTATAGAACCTGTACCCATAGCCTTGGTATAAGGCACCTCGATGGTGTAGCTGTAGGTTGCATACTCACCGGCTGTTATTGTTGAGGGCAAGCTACCTTCTTCGCCGTAGAATGAGGGGTAGATACCACGAGCAAGGTCGTTGAGTACAACTTCTACACTTTGGGGTTTTCTTTGCCATCCGCCAACCCAATCTTTCGAGCCCGAGTAGGCGTTCTTTTGGTAGAAGCCTGTAACGCTATCCTCGGTGAGTACATATACTACTCGCCAGTCAAGATTTGATTTATCTTCGGCTGTGCGCACTTTGGCTTCGGCAACAATGTGTGTTTGAGCCTCGTTCAAGCGAGCAGTAACGCTTACACCGGCTTCGGGTATCTCATTTTGTTGTCTATCAACAAGTGAAAGCCAAGAAGCAGGGTCGTCAAAATTGTAGCCCGAACCATTGCCGGTGGGGTTTGCTACATAGCGACGGTCTATCCAACCAATGGGGTAGGCGGTGAGACCGTTAGAGAAGAGGTTGCCTGTGTAGTCGTCTACAAGGAGGTTTACGCTACCCAATTGAGCACATTGTACGGCAATGGGGGCAACCTTCTCGGGTGAAACTTCCTTGAGCGAGTCAATAGCCCATGCACCAATCGGACAGTATGCACATTGTACACCTGTGTGCTCCTCGATAACTACACGACGACGGAAGGTGTTGGTTACCGACGATGCGTAGTCGTACTTGTCGCTACCTACTGTTGCGTGGAGCGTATATTGTATAGTCTCGTTGAAGTTGATAGGCATTCTGTGGCTCATAGTGAATGCTTTGCTATTGCCACGTGTAATGTTGAGGTTGCCGAATGTTTCGGTTACGCTCTTGTCGCCATACTCCAATGTTACGCTCACCTCGTCGAGCTTGTCGTATTGATAGTTGACTATATTGCCCGAGAATTTTACTTCTTCTACCTCGTTTACTACACTACCCAGGTTGAGCTCGATTGCAAACTTGTCATTGCTATATACCTTGATGTTGTCTACTGCAATGATGCTCTTGTCGTAGCTTTGGTTTACAAAAGCTATATAAATGGTCTTGCCGGCATATTGAGCCAACGACAACTCGTGCGAGATAAACTCGTTTTCAAAGTAATCTTCGGTCTTGCCTATTTCCTCTTCGGCAACTTCCCATACGGGTGTTGTGCCAAAGTCGCTGGGCTTGTTACCCTTGGTCGAAATGAATATTTTGAGACCGTCGCGCTTGTTGGCCAAGAATGCTTGAGACTCCCATGAAAGCATCATGTTTTCGTTAAGAACAGTCACTGCAGGCAGCACCATCCAGTCGTTGGCTTGTCCGGCGGGGGTGTATTGCGATGTGCTACCCAAGAACATATCGGTGCTGGTGTTGCTGTCGCGAATGAGAATCCAGGGATTGTCCACAGCAAAACCAATACTTTGCATAAATGATGTGGGGGTAAGTTGGTCTACGTCGTAGAAGGTGAGGCCGGTCTTATCTCCGTCGTTAAAGTTATACTCAAGCACTACAGGCTGAGCCATTGCACCACTGATAGCAAGAACTGCTGTCAGCAAAAAAGCAGTAATTTTTTTCATATTTATATGTTTAGATGTTTCTCTCCGATGGCGCAAAGATAATACAAAATGTATACTTCAACAAGATGTCGCCCTCTATATTATGGCTTTAGCCTATAAAACTCAAGGGACTGAACCGGATTTTATCTCGGCACAGTCCCTTGTTTTGGGGGCATATTCCACCTTGGTGGAGTGTGGCAATATTATACTTTCAGTTTGTGGCGTGATTGTTGTTTTACAGCGTCCACAACATTTACGATATAGTCGCCCAAGCTCTCTGCCTCGGCCACAATATCCATGTAGTATATACCTTCTTGATAATCGTAGTGCTTGGCATTGATGTTGTCCATATTGGCAGCACGCAATTGGTTGCGGAAGTTGTTGATTTCGTTCTCCTTGTTGTAGGTAGCAATGATGTCGGCGTTTTCGCTCTTCGACAACACGTTTACAAGGCCATCGAGTGCATCGGCATCAAGAGACAAGAGTGCATCGATGTTGGCTATAATCTCATCGTTGAACTTCACACCGGCCTCTTGCTTGCGCACGAGTGTGCGAGCAAGGTTGTAGCAGCAGTCACCTATGCTCTCTATCTCGGTAACCATGGTGAGCATAGAGTTTACTTGCAACTTACCGTCGTAGCTCAAGCGTCCACTTACTACTTTGTTCAAGAACGATGCAATCTCTATCTCCATGCGGTCGCATATTTGCTCATATTTTTCAATGCGGCTATATAGTTTAGAGAATGCTTCGCTACCCTCTTTTTCGTGCATGAGGCTTTGTACCATACCAAACATGCGACGCACACGCTCGGCATATACAACAATCTCTTGACGGGCTTGGGGCAAGTTCAACTCCGATGCGGCCATCATACCGGTATTGATATACTTGAGTTGGAACTCCTCGTCGGTAGCTTTCTTTTGCTTGATAGCAGAAGTAACAATCTTCTCATAGAACTTGATAAACCAAATCATGATGAGTACGTTGCACACGTTGAATACCGAGTGGAACAATGCCAACGAGAACGATACTGTAGTTGCTGCTTTGGCTGCCTCATCTTCGGGGAGCAATGCAACCGAAGAGTTGAGCAAGCGGTCTACTTCTTCTACAGGAATGTTGTTTATTTGACCTACGAGGGCAATAATCAATCGAGTGAAGGGGTAGAAAAGTATGAGCATCCAGCACACACCAAAAATGTTGAACAGCATGTGTGCAAAGGCTGCACGCTTGGCCGATACGTTGGCCGAGAGAGCTGCCAAGTTGGCTGTGATGGTTGTACCAATATTCTCACCAAGAACCATCGCTGCAGCAATCTCAAATGAAACCCAACCTTGGGAACACATGATGAGTGTGATAGCCATCATGGCACTCGACGATTGCATGATGATAGTGAGGATTGTACCAATGAGCATAAACAACAGTACCGAGCCATAGCCCATATTGGTATAGTTGTTGAGGAATGCCAATGCATCGGGGTTCTCGCGCAAGTCGGGTACTGCTTCTTTCATGTAGTCCATACCCATGAAGAGCAATGAGAAACCGATGAGGAACTCACCCCAATAGCGACGTTGGTTGTTTTTTGAGAAGATAAGGGGGATAGAGATAGCCAAGATGGGGAATACCATGTCCGATATCTTGACTGTAAAACCGAATAGTGATATAATCCAAGCTGTTACGGTGGTACCTACGTTGGCACCCATGATTACGGCTATAGATTGTGTGAGTGAGAGGAGTCCGGCATTGACAAAACTTACAACCATGACGGTTGTTGCCGATGATGATTGAATGAGGGCTGTGATAAGAAGACCGGTAAATACGCCGGCAAATCTGTTGTTGGTCATTGACGAAAGGATGCTTTGCATACGATCACCGGCAGCCTTTTGTATACCTTCGCTCATGACTTTCATTCCATAAAGGAACATACCCAGAGCTCCAATCAGCGTCAAAAAATCAAAAAAAGAGTAATTCATTACGTTTAATTTATAGTATTTTAATTGTATTTTTCGATCAGATACACTATCTTTATCACCATAAACGGTTGCAAAAATTTATTTGCAAAAATAAACAAATAAAAATATTTGAGCCATAAAAGTGCTATATATTTTAACATCGTTTGCAATTTTAACATTCTTATATTGGTGCGCACCATGGAAAAACACATTACAATCTACTGTAGCAATACTTGCTCGAAAATAGATGTTGAGGGTGGAGAGTCTTTGTTGAGTATTTACAATCGCTTAGACCTTAACATGCCTCATAGGGCTGTCGTAGCTCGTGTCAATAACAAGTCGGAGAGTCTCCACTTTCGTATATACAACACTTGTGATGTCGAGTTTGTCGATATAAGCGATGCCTCGGGCATGCGTGCCTACGAGCGCTCGCTTTGTTTTGTACTTTATAAAGCTGTGCATGAGTTGTTTCCTGGCACAACACTGCGCATTGAGCACTCTATCTCAAATGGCAAATATTGCCTTCTGGGTGACTCTAAGGCTCCTATAGAACCGGCTGTAGTAGATGCCATACGAAACCGCATGCGCGAGATAGTAGCCAAGGATTTTCCCTTTGAGTTGAAAATGTCGCACACGGCCGATGTGATTGAGATTTTTGAGAAACAAGGGCTCACACAGAAGGTCGATTTGCTCAACACCGTGGGCGATTTATATACCGACTACTATGTGCTTGACGGCCTTGCCGACATGTACTATAGTTGGCTTGTGCCATCGACAGGATATTTGACCGTGTTCGATTTGCAACCCTATGCCAATGGTATGTTGCTCCTGCCACCCAATAAAAATGACCTCTCGCAACCGGCTACTCCTATTGATCAATCGAAGATGCTCGATGCCTTTGATAAGTATAATACATTCAATCAGATTATAGGCCTCAATGGGGTGGGGCGCCTCAATTATGCCATAGATGAAGACAGGGCTTCGACCCTGATACAGGTAGCCGAGGCGTTGCACGAAAAGCAGATTGCCACCATAGCCGATGATATAGCCCGGCAGTTTGATGCGGGCGGTGCGCGCATTGTGCTCATTTCGGGGCCCTCGTCGTCGGGCAAAACTACCTTCTCAAAGCGTCTGTCGGTGCAATTGATGACCAACCGCCTCATGCCGGCGGCTATCTCGCTCGACGACTACTTTGTCAATCGCGTAGATACTCCTCTCGATGAGGATGGCGAGTATGACTATGAGTCGTTGTATGCGCTCGACCTTGTGCGCTTCAATAGCGATATGCGGCGCCTACTTGCCGGTGAGTTGGTAGCTCTCCCCATATACGATTTCAAGAGCGGCTCGCGCATAGACAATGCCAAGAGTATGCAGCTTACCCCCAACACGGTGCTAATACTTGAGGGTATACATGCGCTCAATCCCGAACTAACGGCATCGATACCCGACGACCAGAAGTATGGTATCTATGCTTCGGCTCTCACATCGCTATCTATCGACGACCACAATTGTATACCCTCTACCGACAATCGCCTGTTGCGTCGCATAGTGCGTGACGCCAAGACTCGCGGTGTGTCGCCCAAGGATACCATTGCCCGCTGGCCGAGTGTGCGTCGTGGCGAGGACAAGTGGATATTTCCTTATCAAGAAAATGCTCATGCCATGTTCAACTCATCGTTGCTCTTTGAGTTGGCCGTGATACGCGATTACGCTGTGCCTGTATTGCGCTCGGTACCACGCAATTGCCCCGAGTATGCCGAGGCTACTCGTTTGCTCAAGTTCTTGCACTATTTCCGCTCTCTGCCTCATGACGAGATACCTCCCACATCTTTGTTGCGAGAGTTCCTGGGTGGAAGTAGCTTCAAGTATTGATATAATAGAGAAGAAAACTCACGCTTGTATGGTTTTCTTCTCTTGTTTTGTCACGATTCTTTAAGAATATAGGATGCGATTGGGAGAAAATAAACCGAACAAGTTCGTATATTTTTCTCTCACCTTTCACTATCTTTGCACATTATAAATTTAGAAAGATATAAATAAGAGATATGAAGAGAGAAGAATTTGAAATTATGGCTCCTGTGGGCTGTTATGAGTCATTACAGGCAGCTATACAAGCCGGAGCCGATTCGATATACTTTGGTATCGAAGGATTGAATATGCGCGCACGCTCGTCGGTAAACTTTACCATCGACGATTTGCACAATATAGCCCAAATCTGCGACCAAAATGGTTTGAAAAGCTATCTTACCGTCAATACCATTATCTACGACAACGATATGGAGTTGATGCGTAGCATTATCAATGCAGCACGCGATGCCGGTATCTCGGCCATCATTGCAAGTGATGTGGCTGCTATGACCTATGCCCGTAGCATTGGTGTAGAAGTACACTTGTCTACACAACTCAACATATCGAATGTCGAGGCTTTGCGCTTCTACTCTCAATTTGCCGATGTTGTGGTGTTGGCTCGCGAGCTCAATATGGATCAAGTGGCGCACATCTACCGTGCCATTGAGGAAGAAAATATTGTGGGACCTGCCGGCAAACCTATACGCATAGAGATGTTCTGCCATGGTGCGTTGTGCATGGCCGTGTCGGGCAAGTGCTACTTGAGTTTGCATCAAATGAACAACTCGGCCAACCGTGGTGGTTGCATGCAGATATGCCGTCGCTCATATCAAGTGACCGACCGTGAGACCGGTGAGGAACTTGCTATCGAAAATCAATATATCATGTCGCCCAAAGACCTCAAGACTATACACTTCCTCAACAAACTTGTAGACTCGGGTGTGAGAGTCTTTAAGATTGAGGGTCGTGCTCGTGGTCCTGAGTATGTGAGCACCGTTGTTTCGTGCTACAACGAGGCCATCGAGGCTTGTCTCGAAGGCACATTCACCGACGAGCGCATTGAGGAGTGGAATACTCGTCTCTCAACCGTGTTCAACCGTGGATTTTGGGATGGCTATTACCTGGGACAACGCCTTGGCGAATGGTCTAAGAATTACGGCTCGTCGGCTACCAAGCGCAAGGAGTATATAGGCAAGGGTGTCAAATACTTCTCTAACTTGGGTGTTGCCGAGTTCTTGCTCGAAAGTAGCGAGTTGTCGGTGGGCGATGAAATCCTTATCACAGGCCCCACAACAGGTGCGTTGTTTGTCAAGGTCGATGAGATACGTGTTGCTCTCAAGAGTGTCGATAAGGCGGTCAAAGGTCAGCACTTCTCTATCAAGCTCGACCAAAAGATACGCCCATCGGACAAGTTGTATAAGTGGGTAGATACCGATCGTAAACAATAAAATACACAACATGAGCAGACTATATACTGTGCTCTCAATGCTCATATTGTGTGCAGTAGCCGTGTGCGGACAATCGATGCACACCACCGATGCTGCATCCGACTATGAGCGAGGTTATGCGATGTATTATGATGGCAACTATATCGGTTGTTACGATATTATGTCTTCGTTGTTACGTCGCAGTGATGCATCGCGCTACCACGAAGAGGCGGCTTTCTATGCTACTATGTCGCAAGCACAGCACGCTGTAAAGCGCACGCCCGAGTTGCTCAACCGCTATCTGCTGGAGTATCCCTACTCTCTTCATCACAGCGAGATAAAGTTGGCGTTGGGTTATTACTACTACAATGAGGGGATATATGACAAGGCTGTGGAGCACTTGTTGAATATAAGTCTCGACAATATCGATCGTAGCGAGCAAGATGACTACTGCTATCGATTGGCTATGAGCTACATCAAGACCAATCAGCCCGAAAAGGCTCTGCCTCTGTGCAAAGCATTGTCGCAGAACTCTACTCAATATCGCAACGAGGCCTACTATTATTGTGGTTACATCTACTACGAAATGGGGAATTATGCGATGGCTCGTCGTGAGCTTGAACAGGTGCGTTCCACCTCGCAGTATGGCTTTGATGCGCAATATCTGTTGCTCAATATCGACTTTTTCAATAAGCAGTATGCACAATGTATCGCATTGTGTAGCCAGCTCTTGAATGAAGCCCCCGACACAAAATGTCGCGCAGAAATCAACCGTATAGCCGGAGAGTGTCACTACCAATTGGGCAATGATGTACAAGCGTTGAAGTATATCAATGACTACATGAAGTTGACCGATGAGCCTTATCGCACCACGCTTTATATAGCCGGTATATTGACCTATCGCAATAAGCAGTATGACCGTGCTATTGAGTTGTTGAGTGGTGTTACAGATGACCACGACGCTATTGCACAGAGTGCCTATCTGCATCGAGGTCTGGTACATTTGCAACTCAAAGACTTGCGCCAGGCCTACACGGCGTTTACCCATGCTGCCGAGAGCCGATGCGACGAAACCATTCGTGAGATTGCTCTTTACAATCAAGCTCTGTGTGCATATGAGGGCAATTTAAGCCTTTTTGATAGCACTCTGGCAATGTTTGAAAATTTTGTGCGTCAATATCCCGCATCGGCCTATATAGATGATGTAAACAGCCGAATATCGGAGTTACACATCACGTCGCGCAACTATAAGGTGGCGCTCGACTATATCGATCGTATCAAGCAACCATCTGACGAGGTACTCAAGCAACGCCAACAGATATTATATATACTTGGTACCGAGTCTTTTGCCAATAATAAGATAGCAGAGGCTGCCGATTGGTTTTCGCAAGCTGTCAAGGCGGGCAATCATTCTCCTGAGTACAAGCTACGCTCGATCTATTGGTTGGGCGAGTGCTGTTATCGCATGGGCGCCTATAAAGAGGCTCTCAAGTGCTACGAGCAGGTAGTCAAGAGCAATATTACTACCGATGCAACGACAGTGGCTTTGGCTCAGTACAACATAGCTTATTGTTACTTCAAGAGCAAGAAGTATAGCAGTGCATGCACAGCCTTTGAGCTCTATACCAAGCAACAAGGAGCTACTACTCCCCTGCTTGTCGATGCCTATAGTCGCATGGGCGACTGCTCGTTCCATGCAAGTAAGTATACCAATGCCGAGAAATACTATGCCAAGGCTGCCGGATACAATAGCAATGGTAGCGACTATGCCTTGTTGCAACAAGGCATTGTTGCGGGTGTGACTAAGGATTACAATAAAAAAGTAAATCTCCTCTCGCAACATATCAAGAAATATAAGCAGTCGGAGTATAATGCCGAGGCTTATAGCGAATTGGGTTATACATACATATCACTCAACAAGAACCACGAGGCAATAAATGCCTTTAATACCCTTGTAGAGACCTATCCCAAGAGTGCTGTTGCGCGCGAGGCGATGTTGCAATTGGGTGCCTTGTATTACAACCAAAGGGAGCTCTCAAAATCTATTGCTGCCTATAAGAAACTTGTGACACAGCACCCTACGAGCAACGAAGCCAAGGTTGCTATAGAGGATCTCAAGTCGATATACATAGAGCTCGACCAGGTTGCCGAGCTGTCGCTCTTTATGCAACAGCAGGGCTTAGATTACCAAAAGAACGAGTTAGACTCTCTTACCTATATGGCTGCCGAGCGCATTTACATGACTCGTGGCGATGTCTCTTCGCTTGCCAAGTATACATCGCAGTTCCCGCAAGGTGAATATACAGCTACGGCCTACTACTATATGGGCAACGTAGCCGATGTTGAGCAGAAGTATGATGAGGCATTGTCGCACTATCTTCACTCGTTGCAGGCCGATCCTGACGGTAACTTCTCGACCGAGGCTTTGGCACGCAGTGGCGATATTCTCTATGATATGGAGCAATATGAGCGTGCTGCAGCCCAATATACACAATTGGTAGAGGTTGCTACCTCGACCGAGTTGCGTTACAATGCGCGTTTGGCTCTGTTGAGATGTCATGTCAATATGCAACAACATGCCGAGGCAATAACCTTGGCCACACACATCTTGTCGCAGAGCAAGTTGTCGCCCGAGGTGGAGCAAGAGGTGCGTTATCATAGAGCTATGTCGTACCAAGCAAGTGGCGATGTGGTGGCAGCTATGGCCGACCTTGCCCTCTTGGCACAAGATACGCGCTCACAATATGGAGCCGAGGCGGCCTATATCATGGCACAGCACAATTTCGATGCCGGTAATATTGGCGAGGCGGAGGCTATGGCCAACGATTTTGTGCAGAAGGGTACTCCTCATGCCTATTGGTTAGCTCGCAATTTTATCTTATTGGCCGATATTTATGTGGCTAAAAACGATAATTATACCGCGCGCCAATATCTCATACAGCTACGCGATAACTATCCCGGTAGCAACGACGATATAGCCTCGCTCATAGCCACCCGACTCTCCAACCTTTAATTTGCGCATAAATATATGAAACGATATACTCTCATTTTTGCCACAATGCTTGCGATTGTATTGCAGGCTTATGGTAATGACACTTTGCAGCGCGAGGTAACTATCGTGCGCAACTTTACGCCTACAGTGAGCGATGCCGACAAGATCAATACGCTACCGCCCATTACCACACCCTTATTTGAGCGCGACGATGTCACCTATGCCTTCGACGCATTTTCGGCAGGAGTCGTATCGGTACCCTCTAAGATTGATATGCCCTCGCTTGCATATGTGCAAGACAGTGTGACGCGATACAATGGATATGCCAACTTTGATATGGGTATGTACATGGCTATGGCTGCCAATGCCGGTTATCGCATACTCGATACCAAGAGCGACAAATTGGGTGTAGCTGCGCAGTTTACATCGCTCAACGGAGATATTCCCATCGGTAGTCATGTTATGTTGCTATCCGACAAGACTCATCAGACATTCTACGATGTGCGTGCCGGCTTGCATTATGCCCATGTTTTCAGCAACAATATAACCATGGCTCTCAATGCTTCATATCGATATGCTCATTTCAACTATTATGGTGTGATGGGCGAGGGTAACTCTCCCACGCAGCAGGTCAATAGTTGTATGGTCGAGTTGCGTGTCGATAACAGCGAGGCGCAACAGTATGACTACGAAAAGTGGCACGTCTTGGCAGGATATAAGCTTTATGACAATAGCACGGCCTTGTATACCCAAGCTCCCTCGCGCGAGCACGATGCCTATATCGACTTATCTTACCAATACATGCTCGACGACCACTGGAGCGTGGGTGGCGACATGAAAGGCGAGTATCTGCAGTACAACGGCCTCCTCGGTGTGCCATATCCCGATGCCGAGAGCACTCTATTGCCTCATGAAATCCTCACAGAGCACATCTTCATGATGCGTCTATTGCCCTATGCAACCTGGAACAAAGGGCGTGCGAGCCTTCGTGCCGGGCTCAAAATGGACATATCGGTAGGCGATGGCAATGTGTTTTGTGTAGCGCCCGATGTGCGCTTCAATTGGGAGTTTATCCACAATTACTATCTTTTTGCCAACATAGGTGGAGGCAAGCAACTCAATCGCTGGAATGATGTGTCGCAATATTGTCTCTATTTCGACCCATCGCAGCAGATAGCGTCAAGTTATTCGCCCCTCGATGCACTGTTGGGTGTGCGCATGCACATCATTCCCGAGCTCTATGTTACGCTATATGGAGGGTATGAAGTAGCCGATCGTGCCCTGTTTCAGCAGGTTGATGGTTTTTCACAAACAGTTGTGTGGGATGCTATTGATGCCCAATGTTTCAAGGCCGGATTGGCGCTCGATGCACGTATAACCGAGTATGTAACCCTTACAGCCGATGCAGCTTATCGTCACTGGAGCCACAATGGCAAGGCTATAACCTACAATCGCCCCCGTTGGGAGGCCAATGTTGCGGCTGTGGTGCATCCTCTCAAGCAGTTGGACGTGAAGGTAGACTATAACATGCAGCTCGAACGCGACTATGGCGTGTATGGCAAGTTGGCCGATGTGCACAACTTGCAACTATCTGCCACCTATCGCGTGTTTGATTGGCTCTCGGTATCGTTGCATGGCAACAACTTGCTCAACCGTCGCCACGACTATTATTTTGGCCTCCCCGCTCCCGGCATACAAGTCATGGGTGGTGTGGCAGTCAAGTTCTGATAGAATCAATTTATTACAAGCCTAACAGTTTTACCCTCACGTAGCGGGTAATTTCGTTGCATCCGCCGGTATAGATATAAGGGTAATATATTAAGACATAAGAACATAAGAACATATACCTTGAGAGTGGTTGGTAATCATTTCTCCCCCTGCGAGCGTATGCGAGATAGGGGACTGTTGCGATTAAGCGAGAGCAGAGCCGTGCTTGCAAGGGCTATGCCGAGCGTGAGCAACTTGGTCTACAGACAAATTGGCGCAGCGGGAAGGGGTTGATAGATACACTATCATACGCCCAATATGTCTTTATGTCCTTTTGTCTAATAAAACCTCCAACCCCCTCGGCTTGCAGCCACTCCCCCTATATTTTACATACGTAAAACACAGAGGGATAAGAGGTTACCGTACGAGATATTTCCTATGTTTTCCCTACCGTGTGATATGAACATTGCCCCCACGGAATTGTTCCGCAGGGGCAATGTTTGCGTTTAAAGGTTTTCGGCTTTACAGCACCACCTTGGCGGTTGCACCGCTATTGAGGCGCGCTATATATACTCCCGCAGGGAGTGCTGTTATATCTATGGTAGCTGTTGTAGCACCTGTGCGGATGGGTTGTGTTGCTACCACACGACCTGTAGCGTCGTAGAGCGTGATAGCCTCGCCAGCCGATGCTGTGGGGAATACAGCCATCAAAGCGTCACCTTCGCGATACAGGGTGAGGGTAGTAAAGTCAATCTTCTTATTGGCATGGTCGCTCAATCCGTTACAATTGGCACCATCGGCACAATATATCAACTCGCCTTCTTCAAACAGGCATTGGAGTTCATAATCATGATTGTTTTTAGTGTAACCAATACCTTCAATCCATGAATCGCTATATGTTTTTCCTATTCTTTCTATAGAATATGTGTAGAAATAATCGCCGGATTCTTTGTCACGTGATTCCTCCAAGTATCCGGAAAAATAGTATGCTTCAAGGATGTACCTTGCGCGAGGTTGAGCATTTATCTCAATGACGTCAATAGATTCTACTTTTATTATTTTTCCATCTATCCATATCCCCTCCAAGTAATCTGCTTTTCCATTTATTTGCTCTACAACACAAAGAGTGTCGCCAATCTGAAGATTATAGTCAAAGTAGACAAAATTATTACCGTCTGTAGTAAAATTCTCTTTAAAGAGAGCTAACATTTCGGGGGTATTGGTAATGTTGTTATAATTTCTCAGTATTCTTGTGCCATCTTCTCTTAAAACCTTATAGAAGCCTAACACGTCCTCGTTATATGCAATATAGCCTGGAGCATATTCCGACAAAAATGTATTTTCACGCCAACTTTCTCCTTGTTCATTATGGTAAATATACTCTCTCTGAGGCGCACAAGTAGGCAAGTAGCTATCCTTAGCCAATACGGTTGCAATGCTTAGCATTGCCAATAGGATTAGTAGTATTCGTTTCATAACACAGTGTTTAAAGGGTTAATTTTTGCGCAATTTATTGAAGCAAAGTTAGAAAGTCAACACCATGATGGGGATATTAATAAATATTAATAATTGGGGGGGTGATTAAGGTATATTAACATGGTTTGCGATGAAATAGCCGGCTATCGTATTGTGTAATACTGCTGTCCGATAAAAGTTAAGTTTGGATAAAAAACGACCGTACAAGGTGTTATATGGGTGTTTAGGAGCAAGAATATACACCGCAAGCCCCTTATTTGTATGTATCGCTTACAGCGATAAGTGGAACATCTTCAATTTTAATCGGATACCAATAATTGTGTAAGAATGACAAAGAAGGCTGTACCATTTGATTTAGGTACAGCCTTCTTTTCGCTTGGTTTGTATGTATCTGTTATTTTATCATCGTGCGAGCCTTATCGAGGGCTTTGTTGATATGGTCGAAGATGTGGTCTTCGCCTATCACCTTGTTGATGCCGGCATTGACAAGTGTGGTGTGAACCTTGGGGCTTACACCCGATAGGATGATGTCAATACCCTCTTTACGAGAGGCAGCGATGAGGTTCTCAAGGTTGTGCAAACCGGTTGAGTCGACAAATGGTACACGACGCATGCGGATAATGCGCACTTGGGGCTTGTCTTTGATGTTGGTCATCATCTCGTCAAACTTGGTAGCTACACCAAAGAAGAACGGGCCGTTGATCTCGTAAACCTCTACTTCGTGAGGTATATCCAACTCTTCGTGTACGGCTGTTTCGGTACCTTGTGCTATGTCGAGGTGGTCGCGAGCAACCGAAATGTCGACACTCTCCGATACACGACGCAAGAAGAGTACGATGGCCAATAGCAAGCCTATCTCGATAGCGATAGTGAGGTTGAAGAGCACAGTGAGCAAGAATGTGAGTATAAGTACCGAGATGTCGCTCTTGGGGTTGTTAAACATGCTCTTAACAGTGCGTACACCAAACATGTTGTATGATACCATAACCAATACACCTGCCAAGCAAGCCATAGGAATGTGCTTGGTGAGGGGTGCAAGGAAGAGCAAGATGAGCAACAATACTACTGCGTGGATGATGCCGGCAATGGGCGAACGGCCACCGTTGTTGATGTTGGTCATTGTGCGGGCAATAGCGCCTGTAACGGGTATACCACCAAAGAATGGAACTACCAAGTTGGCTGCACCTTGTGCTATGAGCTCGGTGTTGTTGTTGGTACGGTCGCCTGTTACACCGTCGGCTACAGTGGCCGAGAGCAACGACTCGATGGCACCAAGCATTGCGATGGTGAATGCAGGCGACATAAGAGCCGAGATAGACTCCATGTTGATGGCCAAGCCTTGGGGCGCGGGGATTGAGGCGCTTATCTTAAAGCGGTCGCCGATAGTCTCTACGTTGGCAAATGCGTCGAGGTGGAATACCTCGCGGCACAAGTATACCAATACGGTCATGATGATGATAGCAAGCAACGAGCCGGGTATCTTCTTAGAGATGCGGGGCGAGAGTGCTATGAGCACAATGCTACCAATACCTACGGCTGTCGATATCCAATTGATAGTATCGAATGCGCCAAAGTAGGCTATCCACTTGGTTACAAAGTCGGCAGGAACACTCTCCATGGTGAGACCAAAGAGATCCTTGATTTGTGTAGCAAAGATGGTGAGTGCGATACCGCTGGTGAAACCCACTACGATAGGATAGGGGATAAACTTGATGATAGTTCCCAGCTTAAAGACGCCCATGAGCACCAGCATAAGACCGGCCAAGAATGTAGCAATGGCAAGACCTTCGAGACCGTATGTCTCGATAATGCCATAAACAATAACGATAAATGCGCCTGTGGGGCCACCTATCTGTACACTGTTGCCACCCAAAAACGATACGATGAAACCACCGATGATGGCTGTAATAAGACCTTTCTCGGGGCTTACACCCGATGCAATACCAAAGGCAATGGCCAAGGGCAAGGCTACGATACCTACGATGATACCGGCCATGAGGTCTTTCATGAAGCGCTGACGGTTGTAGTCGCGCAACATAGAAAATAGCGTCGGTTTGAAATCGACGCCATTTTTGAGAAAATCAAGATTTACTTGCATAAACTCGAGTTTGTAGTATTTAAGATTTCAATTAAAGTTTCTTGCCGTATGCTCTGCGACGACGGTGTTGCTCACGCTCGAAGTATTGCCATTGAGCTTGTACCTTGTTGTTGTCTTCGAGCTCGGGGTTACTCTCGGCATAGGTATATCCGTTTTTGTTGAATACGGGAATGAGGTCGGCAAAGAGCAATGCGTTTACACCCTTGCTTTGATAGTCGGGGCGCACAGCTACGAGCATCATTTCTACTACGGGGTTGTAACCCTTGAGTGCCTTGAGGAAGTGGATAAAGCCGAAGGGGAACAAGCGACCGCGTGACTTGCGCAATGCATGTACAAGCGTGGGCAATGTGATACCTACACCTATCAACTCGTCGTTCTCATCGACAATGAGGGGTACGTTTTCGAGGCGTATCATGGGGATGTACATGTTGATGTAGTAGTCCATTTGACGCTTGGTGAGGGGGCAATAGCCATACAATTGGTCGTAGGCAACGTTGATGAGCTCAAAGATCTTTTGACCATAGTCTTTGATGAGCTTGCTTGCGCTGGTATATTTGAGCACGCGCAAGTTGTATTTGCGCATTACGATGTCGGCTATGCGTTGGTGCTTCTCGGGCACTTCCTTCGGTATTTGTACCTTGAACTCTACCCAATCGGTATCTTTTTCATAGCCCAAAGCCTCGATGTGCTCTACATAGTAGGGGTGGTTGTAGATGGTAACTGTAGTACCCATTTGGTCGAAACCCTCGATGAGCAAGCCTTCGGGGTCCATATCAGAGAATCCAAGAGGACCGTGCATTGAGGTCATGCCTTTCTTGCGTGCCCATTCCTCTACAAAGCGGAAGAGGGTAGAGCTCACCTCCTTGTCGTCGATAAAATCTACAAAACCAAATCGAGCCTCTTTGTTGCCTGTGCGCTCGTTGAGGCGGTGGTTGATGATACCCGCTATACGACCTACGGGTTTGCCATCGCGGTATGCCATGTAGCAAATGCTCTCAGAGAACTCGTATGCGGGGTTCTCTTTGGGGTTGAATGTGCCCACAATATCGGCTACCAAGCTGGGTACATAGTAGGGATGGTTTTTATAAAGATGGTCGGTGGGGAAAGTTGCGAATTTATTAAGGGCTCTTTTACCCGAAACTTCTACAATGTGAATGGGTTTGTTTTGGCTCATAGTATTGTTTGCTAAATGTTTGTACGTGCAAAGATAATATATTTTTACAACATAGTTGTCAAATGCAAAAAAATTACAACACCTACGAGCTAGTAGCGGGCTTGTAGGTGTTGTACTATTGATATGGCATCAATTTGTGCCTATCTTATTTTTTCTTGGCTGTAGCCTTGCGTGTAGTGCGCTTGGCGGGTGTCTCCTCCTTGTCGGCGCTCTCGATGATGTGCAGACAGTCGGTGTAGCTCAAGCTGTGTGCGTCGGTGCCTTTGGGTAGCTTATAGTTTTTCTTCTTATAGGCTATATATGCTCCGTAGCGACCGTTGAGTACCTCAAGGTTGGCATCTTCGTCATAGCGCTTGATGAGGCGGTTGTTGTCGTCTTCGCGTTTTTGCTCTATTACCTCAATAGCCTCTTCGAGGGTAATGCTCTGCGGTGTGTAGGTCTTGGGAATAGAGATAAACTTGTTGTCGTGGCGTATGTAGGGGCCAAATTTACCATTGTTTACTACCACAACTTTCTCTTCAAACTCGCCGAGTGTGCGGGGCAATTCAAAGAGCTTGAGAGCCTCTTCGAGGGTGATGCTGTTCATCGATTGCTCCTTGAGCAACGAGGCAAATATGGGCTTCTCCTCGTCGTTGGGCAGACCTATCTGTACGATGGGGCCAAAGCGACCTATCTTTACCGATACCGGACGGCCTGTCTTGGGGTCGTTGCCCAGCATGCGCTCGCCCACTTTGTGCTCCAGGCGCAACGAGTTGGCAGCCTCGATTGTGGGGTGGAAGTCGGTATAGAAACCGTCTATTACCGATACCCAGTCGATCTTGCCATCGGCAATGTCGTCAAACTTCTCCTCGACGTTGGCTGTAAAGTTGTAGTTGAGGATGTTGGGGAAGTATTCGGTGAGGAAATCATTCACCACAACACCTATGTCGGTGGGCAGTAGTTTGCTCTTTTCGGCGCCGGCTATCTCTTTCTTGGTGCATTGTGCCACCTTGCCCTTGACGAGCGATATGATGTTGTATGTGCGCTCTATGCCTTGGCGGTCGCCTTTCACTACATACTCGCGTTGTTGTATGGTCGAGATTGTAGGCGCATAGGTCGACGGACGTCCGATACCCAACTCTTCGAGCTTGCGCACGAGGCTTGCCTCGGTGTAGCGGGGCGGGTGTTGTGTGTAGCGCTCTGTTGCGGTGATGCTGTGGCATGTGGGGTGCTCGCCCTGTGTCATAGAGGGTAGCATGTCGCTCATTTCGCTTTCGTTCTCGTCGTCGTTGCTTTCGAGATATATCTTCAAGAAACCGTCGAAGGTTATCACCTCGCCGGTAGCAATAAACTGCTCGTTGCGATTGGAAATATTGATAGAGATAGTGGTCTTTTCAATCTCGGCATCGCTCATTTGTGATGCAATGGTGCGCTTCCATATCAACTCATATAGGCGTTGCTCCTGGCGATTGCCCTCGATGGTGTGGTTTGATATGTAAGTGGGTCGAATGGCCTCGTGAGCCTCTTGTGCGCCCTTGCTCTTGTTGGGATACTTGCGTATGTGCAGGTATTTGTCGCCCAGAGTCTCAAGAATCTCTTCGCGAGTGGTGTTGATGCACAGCGACGAGAGGTTTACCGAGTCGGTACGCATGTAGGTGATGTGTCCGCTCTCGTAGAGGCGTTGTGCCACCGACATGGTTTGTGCTACCGAAAATCCGAGCTTGCGAGCTGCCTCTTGTTGCAATGTTGAGGTTGTAAAGGGGGGCGCGGGAGTCTTGCGTGCGGGTTTTACCGAAACCTCTTCGATGGTATAGTCGGCATCCTTGCAAGCTGCGAGGAACTCGTTCACCTCTTCTGCGGTCTTGAAGCGGTGGTTGAGCTCGGCCTTGAACTTGGTGTCGTTGCCTGCTGTGGCAAACTCGGCCATCACACGGTATGAGGCCTCGCTTTGGAACTCCTCAATCTCGCGCTCGCGCTCTACAATGAGGCGCACTGCCACCGATTGTACACGGCCGGCCGAGAGTGCGGGCTTCACCTTCTTCCACAATACGGGCGAGAGCTGGAAGCCTACAATGCGGTCGAGCACGCGACGTGCTTGCTGTGCATCTACACGAGCGATGTCTATTGTGCGCGGATTTTCTATAGCCTCAAGAATGGCATTTTTGGTAATCTCGTGAAATACTATACGCTTGGTCTTGGTGGGGTCCAAGTTGAGCACCTCGGCAAGGTGCCAAGCAATAGCCTCTCCCTCGCGGTCCTCATCGGATGCCAACCACACGGTCTCGGCGTTGGCTGCTTCCTCGCGCAAGGTATCTACAAGTTTCTTCTTGTCGGCAGGTATCTCGTATATGGGCGTATAGCTATTGTCAATATCTATACTGAACACTTTCTTCTTCAGGTCGCGTATGTGGCCATAGCTCGACAATACTTTATAATCCTTTCCCAGGAATTTCTCTATCGTTTTGGCTTTGGCCGGAGACTCTACTATAACTAAATTTTTCTGCATACGTTAAATGGAGTACGAGGTTATTCTCAAAATTGCCTGCAAAATTAGGCAAAAAATCAGTGCAAAAAAATTCCTTAATGTTTTTTTATTAAAATAGATACTCCTCTCTGTAGCGATACTTCTTATAGAAGTATAAATATATATAAATGTAGCAAGTGCCACCTGTGTCTACTTCGACGGTGAGTAGAATGCACGCATGTGCTACCGGGTGACGCCTTGGTGTTATTATATTTTTTCTATAGTCGAGGTTTACAGTACTTTGTGTATCTTATTGGCTACACATACAATGTATGTGCCTTGAGTTATCGGCAGGGTTAGGTAGCTTTGTGTTGTGTAGCCTTGCTCTACAAGGCGGCCGTCTAAGGTGTATATGTTGTATTCTACAGGGCTGTTCTGTGCGCCCTCTATTTCTATAACAAGGTAGCTGTTTGACCAATATACACGGCTTTCTATCGCTGTTGTGTCTTTTCTAACGTCTGTTACCGCTCCCGGGAAGTTGTCTATCTCTATAAAGTTGGTAAAGTGTTTCCATCCGGCAGTGTTTTGGTATATGTCGAGTGTACCCACCGGTATAAATACGGGTATATTTTGTGCTATGCCCACAAATACCCGCTCTTTGCAGGTGGGCGGTGTCTGTGCCGGACAATATATCTTCTGCATGCTTGTACAGCCATTGAAGGCATCGTCGTCTATATACTGCAACGAAGCAGGTAGGAAGATAGAGTCGAGCGCGCACAACTGAAATGCTCTTTTCCCTATCCACTCCAATTTATGTGGCAGCTCTATCGATGTGAGCGACTCGCATATACCCAAAGCGTCATCCTCTAATTTTACAACCGTTTGGGGTAGTGTCACGCGCTCCAATTGCGGGTTGAGATAGGCAAAGCCCTGAGGGATGGTTGTAATATTGCTCAATACGTTTATTTCCTTGAGGTTCTTGCAACAACTGATGGCATACATGCCTATTCGGGTGCAAGTAGCAGGTATTGTTATCTCTTCTATTGGCGAATAATTGAATGCCCAACCGCCGAGGCTATCCAATGCGGCGGGGATATTTACCTCTCGTATGCTTGTTTGGGCAAATCCGTAAATATCAATAGTCTTGACACTCGACGGCAATACAACCTCTTCTACACCTTGTGTTTGAAAAAAACACGAGTGTGGTATTTGGGTAATACCCTCGGGTAGAATTATTTGGGGTGTGCCTATGCGAGAGTATCCAAAGGCAAGTACGCCTATTTCTTGTAGAGACGAAGGAATGTTGATAGATTCAATTTCGGTTATATACAGGGCAGCTCTATCAAACTTAACGATATTGTCGGGCAGCATTATACGTCGTATGTATAGTCTGTAGCTGTCGTCTTTGCAGAATGCAACGTTTGGCAACTCGTTGTTTTCTAACTGTGCCTTTTCCAAGTTGAGCACATCTACACGGCCATATCGTATGCTTTGGTATATTATATTAAAGTCTTCGGCATTTATTGGGCCATTTACGACCAAAGAGTCTATTGCATTCCATCTATCGCCAATAGCAACTTTCAGCGTGCCCGGCTCGCTCACTACGGCATCAAATGTGGTGTATTGACCACGAGCCGTGAACAGAGTGCTTAAAAAGATAAATAGCAGTGAAATTTCAATTCTGTTTTTCATATTGATACTTGTTAAGGTTCATTGTCGATTGCAAGGTATTAAATACGTGCGAGAAATGCAATGGCATACTTAGCTTGTTAGTTAAATTTAACAATTGAGGGGGTGAGTAACAGATGTTAATACACAACGAGCTTAGTCATGCCGGTTTGCCCCGAGAAATGCAAGCGCCCACGTGGTGTGAGGTGTGTAGATAAACGCTCAAGAGGCTATGCCAAAGATATTGACATAGCCTCTTGCTTATGGGGTTGATAGGTTGTGTTGTTTCTTACAAGCTTTTCTTTACCTCTACTTCTTCGTATGCTTCGATGAGGTCGCCTACCTTCACGTCGTTGTAGTTGGTGATGTTCAAGCCACACTCGTAGCCTGTGAGTACCTCTTTGACGTCGTCTTTGAAGCGCTTCAACGAACCGAGCTCGCCTGTGTAGATAACGATACCGTCGCGTATGAGTCGTACCTTGGCCGAGCGACGCAACTTGCCCTCCTTGACCATACAGCCGGCAATAGTACCCACCTTTGAGATGTGGAATGTCTCGCGTACCTCGGCAGTACCGATAACCTCTTCGCGCATTTCGGGGGCAAGCATACCTTCCATAGCGGCCTTGACTTGCTCAATGGCGTCGTAGATGATAGAGTACATGCGCACATCTACGCCCTCTTTCTCGGCAAGGCGACGTGCAGCCATTGAGGGACGCACTTGGAAGCCCACGATGATGGCGTTTGATGCAGCGGCGAGGATGATATCCGACTCAGAGATTTGACCCACGGCCTTGTGCAATACGTTTACTTGAATTTGCTCGGTCGAGAGCTTGATGAGCGAGTCGGTCAATGCTTCTACAGAGCCGTCTACGTCACCCTTAACGATGATGTTGAGCTCTTGGAATCCACCCACGGCAATGCGACGACCTATATCGTCGAGTGTGAGCAACTTTTGAGTACGCAAGCCTTGTTCGCGTTGCAATTGCTCGCGCTTGTTGGCTATCTCGCGTGCCTCTTGCTCGGTCTCCATTACGTTGAATGTATCGCCGGCTTGGGGAGCACCGTCGAGACCCAAGATGAGCACGGGCTCGGCAGGTCCGGCCTCTTGTATGCGTTGGTTACGCTCGTTGAACATGGCCTTGATGCGACCGTGGTGTGTACCGGCCAATACGATGTCGCCCATGCGCAATGTACCGTTTTGTACCATTACGGTGGCTACATAACCACGACCCTTGTCGAGTGTAGACTCGATGATAGAACCTACGGCGCGACGGTTGGGGTTGGCCTTGAGTTCGAGCATCTCGGCTTCGAGCAATACTTTTTCGAGGAGCTCGTCGATACCTATACCTTTCTTGGCCGAAATGTCTTGCGATTGGTACTTACCACCCCACTCCTCAACGAGATAGTTCATAGCGGCAAGCGACTCTTTGATCTTGTCGGGGTTGGCAGTGGGCTTGTCGACCTTGTTGATGGCAAATACGATGGGCACACCGGCAGCCGAAGCGTGGTTGATAGCCTCGACAGTTTGGGGCATGACGTTGTCGTCGGCCGCAACAATGATGATGGCAATGTCGGTAATCTTGGCACCACGAGCACGCATGGCGGTAAACGCCTCGTGACCGGGGGTGTCGAGGAATGTGATGTGACGACCATCTTCGAGAGTTACGTTGTAGGCACCGATGTGCTGAGTGATACCACCGGCCTCACCGGCAATAACGTTGGCGCTACGGATGTAGTCGAGCAACGAGGTCTTACCGTGGTCTACGTGACCCATCACAGTAACGATGGGGGGACGTTGCATCAACTCCTCGGGGCTGTCTTCCTCCTCGGCAATTGCTTCCGATACCTCGGCGCTTACATACTCTGTTTGGAAGCCAAACTCCTCGGCTACGATATTGATGGTCTCGGCGTCGAGACGTTGGTTGATAGATACCATGATACCGAGGCTCATGCAAGTACCGATAACCTTGTTGATGGGTACGTCCATCATCGAAGCAAGGTCGTTGGCGGTAACAAACTCGGTGAGCTTGAGTACCTTGCTGTCGGCAAGTTCTTGCTCTACGCGCTCTTGCTCGCGGTTTGAGAAGGCTTCGCGTTTTTCTTTACGCCACTTGGCACCCTTCTTGTTTACACCCTTTTGAGTGAGGCGGGCAAGTGTCTCTTTGATTTGCTTTTGTACATCCTCCTCATTTACCTCGGCCTTAACGGGGTGTTTGGGTTGCTTGTTGGGCTTGCCGTTTTTCTTGCCGGCGTTGTTATTGTTGTTGTTATTGTTGTTGTGTTGGTTATTTTTGCGCTCGGGATTGGCACCGATTGTCGATGCAGTCTTCTCGATGTCTACGCGATCTTTGTTGATGCGTTTGCGTTTCTTGCGCTCGCCATTGTTGGCAGCATCGGCACCTGCAGTGGCGTTGGGCAACTTGGCCTCACGCTCTTTGCGACGCTCCTCTTTCGATTTCTTTTTGGGGCGAGTTTGTTGGTTGATGCTGTCGAGGTCTATGCGACCCAATACTTGGGGCTTGGGAGCAGCAGCTACGCTACCGAGTGTGAAGACTTCGTTCTTGTTCTCTTCGGTTGCGGGCGCCTCTTCCTTCTTCTCAACTACGGGCTCGGCCTTGGGCTCTTCTTTCTTGGGCTCTTCCTTCTTGGGCTCTTCCTTCTTGGGCTCGGGCTTTTGCTCTACCACGGGTGCAGGTTTGGGCTCCTCTTTTTTCACAACAGGAGTCTCTTGTACCTTGATTACGGGCTCGGCCTTGGGAGCAGCTTGGGGTTTCTCCACTTGAGGTGCGGGCTCTTTCTTGGGCTCTACTACGGGCTCGGCTTTGGGCTTTTCGTTCTTGGGTTGCTCAGCAGGTTGGGTAGTAGAGGGCTTCTTGTCCAAATCGATTGTGCGCAGGATGCGGGGCTTGGTGGCCTCGGGAGTGGCTACGGGAGTGGGCTCGACAACTTTCTCGGTGGGAGTGGGACGTTTTTGACGCTCAAGGCTTATGTTGTCCGATTCTTTTTTGAGTGTTTTATCGGGCGCGAACTCCTTGACAAGCATTTGATATTGCTCGTCGCTGATTTTTGCATTGGGGTTCGAATCAATTTCGATACCTTTCTTTTGGAGGAAACCGACAACTGTGTCGATACCTACGTTTAAGTCTCTTACTACTTTATTTAACCTTACTGACATAGACTTTAATTAATGGTTGTAAATTTTTATAAACATTCGCGCAAAAGAGTCGAGTTGAGGCATTAATCCTCAAACTCGGCTTTAAGTATATCGATTACCTCGTCGACAGTGTCCTCCTCGAGGTCGGCCTTGTCGATGAGTTCTTCGCGTGAATGTGCCAATACGCGCTTGGCTGTGTCGCAGCCCATCTTCTTGAGAGCATCGATAACCCATTGGTCGATTTCGTTGGCAAACTCGTCAAGGAATACATCCTCCTCGTCGTTGAGGAATGTTTGAATTTGCTCGATCAAATCGATGTCGAGGTTGGTCTTCTCGGCAAGTTCCTCGGCCGATGTGTTGCGAACGAGTTGGTCGGTAGTGTAACCGGCAGCCATGAATGCTTCGATAGCAGCCGAGTCAATCTCGCCTTTGTACTTGTCGAGTGTGATGCCTACGCTCTCTTCGCCTTCTTGTTTGAGACGGCACACCTCGATTTCGTAACCGGTGAGTTTCATGGCCAAGCGTATGTTGAGACCATTCTTACCGATAGCGAGCGAAACCTCTTTCGAGTCGCTGAGGTATACCGATGCACGCTTGTTCTCCTCGTCTACCTCGATAGAGGCTATCTTGGCGGGGCTGAGTGCACGTTGTATGAAGAGTGCGGGGTTTGAAGTATAGTTGATAACATCGATATTCTCGTTGCGCAACTCGCGTACGATACCGTGGATACGTGAGCCTTTTACACCCACACATGCACCTACGGGGTCGATGCGGTCGTCGTACGACTCAACGGCAATCTTGGCACGTTCGCCGGGGATGCGGGCGATGGCGCGAATGAGAATGAGGCCGTCGTGAATCTCGGGTACTTCGAGTTCGAAGAGGCGACGCAAGAAGTCGTTTGATGTGCGCGATACGATAATCTTGGGGTTGTTGTTTTTGTTCTCAACATCGAGCACTATAGCGCGGGCAGTGTCGCCTTTGCGATAGAAGTCGGTGGGAATTTGCTCCTCTTTGGGAAGGAGTATTTCGTTGTTCTCGTCATCGACGAGCAACATCTCTTTTTTCCATATTTGATATACCTCGGCACTAACAAGCTCGCCAATGCGGTCTTTGTAGCGGTTGTAGAGGGCGTCTTTTTGCAAGTCGAGAATCTTCGAAGCCAATGTTTGACGGAGGTTGAGGATGGCGCGACGACCAAATTTCTCGAAAATTACCTCGTCTGTTACCTCTTCGCCTACCTCAAAGTCGGGGTCGATAGCTTTAGCTTCGCTCAACGAAATTTGCATGTTGGGGTTGGTTACTTCGCCGTCTTCTACAATCTCGCGGTTGCGCCATATCTCAAAGTCGCCTTTGGTGGGGTTTACGATAACGTCGAAGTTCTCGTCGGTACCAAACATCTTGGCAAGCACGTTGCGGAACGACTCTTCCAAAACGCTTATCATGGTGGTTACTTCAATGTTCTTGAGTTCCTTAAACTCCGAGAACGTATCTACCATACTGATGGTTTCTGCTTTTTTTGCCATGGTTTATTTAAATCTGATTAGATATTTAGTGTATTTTACTTCATTATAGGCAAAGTGGATGTCTTCCTCCACTTCGATTTTGCGTTTGCTGCCCTCGGGCTTCACCTTCTTGGTGATGGTGAGTGTAAAGGCATTTTCGTCGCATGCCTTGAGCACACCGCTCAATTTGCGACCGTCGCAACTCAATACTTCTACTTCGTTGCCGATGTTCTTGCGGTATTGTGCCACTACCTTGAAGGGTGAGGTGATACCTGCCGAGCCCACTTCCAACTCGTAGTCTTCAACATCGCGGTCGAGTTTCGACTCGATGTGGCGGTGTAACTTCTCGCATTGCTCAATGTCTATACCTACTTCGTTGTCAATCTCTACAACGATGTTGTTGCCTGGACGCACCATTACGTCTACGATAAAACAGTCACTGCCTTGCAATGCCTCGGCTACAATGTCGTATACTATCTGTTTGTCTATCATATTTTTTACTCCAAGAAAAAAACGAGGGGACATCATTGCCCCCTCCACATCTTGGTGTGGTGCAAATATAGTACATTATTAACTATAATGCAATAGATTGGCTTCAAAAAGCGCATCGAACTATTGTATTGGGGTTGAAAATTAATAAATATTTACAATTATTAATCTTTATAAACTTATTGGAAAGACAAATTTGCGCAATTCTCCTCTCCATGTGGCCTCGTTTCCTTGGCAATATTTGTTGCAAAGTGCGTGGAATGCAGCGCTGTGATCGAAGTGAGTGAGGTGTGCAAGCTCGTGTAGTATGATGTACTCTCGTAGGTGTTGCGGGAGCAATAGCACGAAGGCCGAGATGGTGATGATGCCTGTGCGTGAGCAGTGTCCCAAAACGCGTTGTCCGCGACCTACACGCACGGCTTTTATCTTGAGACCCCATTGCGAAGCGAGGTCGTGGGTCATTTGTCGCAAGCGAGTGCCGTACTGTGTGGTGAGGGTGCGCATGATGTATCGCGATAGCCCTGCTTGGAAACTGCTCGATGTGATGTCGTCGGGGTGGAATGAGAAGGTGATGTGTTTGTCTTCGCGCCGGGTGCGCACTCTGCTACGACCCACGCTGTTGTCGGCTCTGAGCAGGAGTGTTCCTTCGACTATTTCTATCTGCCGGCCGTCGTATAGCTGGCTGTCCGTGTGGCGAGCTGTGGCTTTAGAAAGGAGTCTTTTGAGAGCACCTCGGTTCTGCTCTACAAGCGAGCGTAGATACTCGGTTGTGCCCTCAAAATAGAATGGTACAACCATGGTTATAGCACCATTTTCGCCTCTAAAGATAATGCGACGAGCCCTTTTGCTATGGGTTATGGCTATTTTGCCCAATTCTGTGTCGAATATTTCGTAATTTTTGTGCATGCGAAAATGATAAATTCGCACAAAAGTACGCTATTCCGAAAATAAAACAAGAAAAAACGGTAATAAATATTTTGTGAGAAAAAACGTTCAAAACTTTGGAGGATAATAACTATAATTATTAACTTTGCACCTGACCTATGGAGTGGCCATAGGTGTAGTTAACCTAATCTACAAACTAATAGCAACGAAATGACAGAATCTACAAAGGTGAAAGTTCTGGATAAGGTGGTTGTTCGTTTCTCGGGTGACTCGGGCGACGGTATGCAACTTGCAGGCAACATCTTTTCAGCTATCTCAGCCGCAATAGGCAATGAGATTTCGACATTCCCCGACTATCCTGCAGAGATACGCGCACCGCAAGGCACCTTAAGCGGCGTGTCGGGTTTCCAAGTACATATAGGTAACGGCGTGTATACGCCCGGTGACAAAGCTGACGTGTTGGTTGCCATGAACCCCGCCGCATTGAAGACTCAAATTCAATTCCTCAAAAAGGGTGGTGTGGTTATCATCGATACCGATTCGTTCAAAGAGGCCGACTTGCAAAAGGCTCTCTACCAAACCGATGACGCGATTGCCGAGTTGGGTATCGACCCTGCTCAAGTAATGTCGGTGGCTATCACAACACTCACTAAAGAGTCGCTTGCTGATTCTGGTCTTGATGTGAAATCAATCGTACGTTGCAAGAATATCTTTGCTCTCGGTCTTGTGTGCTGGTTGTTCGACCGTCCTGTATCGCAAGCCGGAAACATGCTTTCGCACAAGTTTGCCAAGAAGCCTACTATTGCCGAGGCCAACGTGAAAGTATTGAACGATGGTTACAACTATGGTAACAATATACATGCATCGGTATCGACCTACCGTGTAGAGACAGCTGCCGTGCGCAAGGGTGTGTATACCGACTTGAACGGTAACACTGCTACTGCATGGGGTCTTATCGCAGCCGCCGAAAAGGCTGGTCTGCCCCTCTTCCTTGGTAGCTATCCTATCACTCCTGCTACCGACATTCTTCACGAACTTGCCAAGCGCAAAGATCTTGGTGTGAAGGCTGTTCAAATGGAAGATGAGATTGCAGGTGCTTGTTCGGCTATCGGTGCTGCATTTGCCGGTAACTTGGCTGCAACTTCTACTTCAGGTCCCGGTCTCGCACTCAAGAGTGAGGCTATCGGTTTGGCTGTAATGGCCGAGCTCCCCTTGGTAGTAATCGACGTACAACGTGGTGGTCCTTCAACAGGTCTTCCTACCAAAACCGAGCAAACCGACCTCTTGCAAGCGCTCTATGGCCGTAACGGTGAGAGCCCCTTGGTAGTTGTAGCTGCTTCTACTCCCGCCAACTGCTACGACATGGCATTCAATGCTGCCAAGATTGCTCTTGAGCACATGACTCCTGTTGTGTTGCTCACCGATGGTTTCATCGCCAACGGTTCTACAGCATGGCGCATTCCCGAAGAAGACGAATATCCCGAAATACGTCCCAACTTTGTTAAACCCGAGATGCTCGAAGAGGGTTGGAAACCCTATATGCGCAATCCCGAGACCAACGTACGCTACTGGGCTGTTCCGGGTATGGAGGGCTTTATGCACCGCCTCGGTGGTCTTGAAAAGGATGCTAAGACAAGCGCTATCTCGACCGATCCTGCCAACCACGCTCTCATGGTGGCTGCTCGTCAAGCTAAGGTTGACAAAGTGGCCAACTTCATTCCTCAACTCGAAGTATTGGGCGATCCCGATGCCGACCTCCTCGTAGTAGGTTGGGGTGGTACATACGGTCACCTCTACTCGGCTGTTACCGATATGAACAAAGAGGGTAAGAAAGTGGCTATGATTCATTTCAACTACATCAGCCCGCTTCCTTCTAACACCGAGGAGATTATCCGTCGCTACAAGAAAGTGGTTGTATGCGAGTTGAACAACGGTCAGTTTGCATCTTACCTTGCAGGTAAAATCCCCGGCGTTGAGTTGTTGCGTTACAACAAGGTTGAGGGTCAACCCTTCAGCTCGGCCGAGTTGGTAGAACATTTCACCCAATTAATCGAGAAGTAATCATGGAAGAGAACAAAAAATATACCGCCCAGGACTTTAAGAGCGACCAATATGTGCGCTGGTGTCCCGGTTGTGGCGACCATGCTATCGTCAATGCCTTGCAAAGAGCAATGGCTGAAGTGGGTGTTGCTCCCCACAAAACTGCAGTAATTTCGGGTATCGGTTGCTCATCGCGCCTACCTTATTATATGGGAACTTATGGCTTCCACACTATCCACGGTCGTGGTGGTGCTATTGCATCGGGTGTGAAGATGGCCAATCCCGAGCTCACAGTGTGGCAAGTATCGGGCGACGGTGACTGCCTTGCTATCGGTGGTAACCACTTCATTCACGAGGTGCGTCGCAATATAGACATCAACATCTTGTTGATGAACAACAAGATTTATGGTCTTACCAAGGGTCAATACTCTCCTACAACCGACCGTGGCTCGGTGACTAAGTCATCGCCCTATGGTACTGTAGAGGATCCCTTCATTCCCGCTGAACTTGTATTTGGTGCTCGTGGTACTTTCTTTGCTCGTTCGCTCGACGTAGAGATGGCTACTACAGTAGAGATTCTTGCTGCCGCTGCTGCTCACAAGGGTGCTTCGGTGTGTGAGGTGCTCCAAAACTGTGTTATCTTCAACCACAATATCCACTCTTACGTTGCCGATAAAGAGGTGCGTGCCGACCGCACAATCCACCTCCGTCATGGCGAGAAGATGATTTTTGGTAAGGAAAACAACCGTGGTCTCGTTCTCGATGGTTACTTGCTCAAGGCTGTAACTATTGGCGAGGATGGCTACACAATGGACGACATCCTTGTACACGATGCCAAGAACCCCAACAACGTGTTGCACCAAATGTTGGCTATGATGGATGGCCACGAGTTACCTTTGGCAATTGGTGTTATTCGTGATGTTGATGCCCCCAACTATACCGACGAGCTCACTCGCCAAGTTGAGGAGGTTAAGGCGAAGAAAAACTTCAAGTCGCTCCGTGAGTATATCCTCAGTGGCGATACTTGGGAAGTAAAATAATCGTACAACACAATAAGCACAAAAGAGGCTCACCGCAGTGGCGAGCCTCTTTTGTTTTATATATATGTGTCGATTATTGTGCTGTAATCGCGATTTGCGCCTCTGTGAGCCCATTGGCAGTAGCTGTGAGGGTTGCAGTACCTCTCTCGCCGTTGTTTTGTAGTATGACAAGGCATTTGCCGTAGAAAGCTTTGCGGTGATTGGCCTTGAAACGCTCCATAGAGTAGGGCGAGCCATTGTCTACACCGGCGATGAAAGCATTGCCAATGATGTCGAATGTAACGAGGTTGTCGGCAAGGGGGCACAAGTTGCCCTCTTTATCAAGTATTTCTACTGTTACAAAACTGAGGTCTTGCCCATCGGCTTGGATACTTGTGCGGTCGGCTGTGAGGCGAATATGTGCGGGTTCTCCGGCTGTGCGTATGCTTTGTGATAGCACTTCTTTTCCATCTTTTCGTGACACGACACGTACCTCCCCTGGCTCATATACTACGCGCCACATAGCGTGGAATTTGCCCTCGGGTTTGGTGCGAACGCCCTGTGATACGTCATTTATCCACAATTCTACCTCATCGGCATGGTTGTAGTAACAACACATATCTATAGTCTCGCCAGGGGCGTGGTTCCAATGCGGGAAGAGGTGTAGCACAGTGTCGTTGCTCCACTCACTTTTGTACATATAATATATGTCTTTGGGGAAGCCGGCGAGGTCTACAATGCCAAAGTAAGAGCTGCGTGCCGGAAACTTGTAGGGTGTGGGCTCGCCTATGTAGTCAAATCCTGTCCATATAAAAGTGCCACTTACATAGTCGCGTTCCTTCACCATGCGCCAATTCTTCTCGTGGGTACTACCCCAGGGTGCATGTACGTGGTCGTATGACGAACAAGAGTAGCTCGCATCTATATAGGGTATATCCCATCTTATAGGGCGTGGCATCATGCTGTCGGAGGGTTGCTCATAGTAGCCGCGTGTCATAAGTCCCGATGCGCTCTCTGTGGCAATAAAGGGCTTGTCGGGGAACCATCCTGGGACGGAGTCGAACCATTCTACGTGGTAGTTGTAGCCTATGATGTCGAGTGTGCCTGCGCGGAAAAGATGATTGCTGGGGTTGGGCTCGTCGTTGCCTGTTGTTGTGGGGCGTGAGTCAAGATTTTTTACAATTTCGCACAAGCGACGTGTAATGAGCGAGTTGGTGCTCAGTTTTGTGCCCTCTTGAGCAAGAGCCGAGGCATCCTTCATGAGGTTGAGCGGCATATTGGCATCGTCGAGTGAGAGAATGTCGCTGGCTTCGTGTGTCCACTGTTCGCGTACTTCGTTGCCGAGGCTCCACATAAATATTGAGGGGTGGTTACGGTCTCGCAATACAAGGTCGGTAATGTCGCGTTCGTGCCACTCTTTGAAGAAGCGAGCATAGTCGTATTGTGTTTTAGGACGGCTCCACATGTCTAAGGCTTCGTCCATCACGATAAATCCCATACGGTCGCAGAGGTCGAGCACCTCGGGTGCGGGAGGATTGTGCGAGCATCGATAGGCGTTGCAACCCATTTCTTTGAGTATTTCGAGCTGTCGCTCTATGGCTCGTGTGTTGACTGCTGCTCCGAGGCATCCCAAATCGTGGTGCATACACACCCCCTTTATTTTTACGGGCTTATCATTGAGGAAGAAGCCCTCTTTGGCGTCAAACCGGTAGGTGCGCACACCCATCGGGGTGTCGTAGCTATCTATAATTGCACTGTCGTTGAATAGTATAGTGCGCACGGTATAGAGATAGGGCTCTTCGATAGACCATCTGTATGGGTTCTTGAGAATGAGGTCGATGCTCTTCTCTGCGGTGGTATCGCAGGGTATGTTTACATCAACCTTTCCTTGTGCAACAATCTTTCCGTTGGCGTCAAGCAATTGTTGCGATATAGTAACTTTTGCATTGTTGGCTGTAGTATTGCGCACGCGCGTTGCTATGTTGATGGTAGCACTCTTGTCGTCGACGCCGGGCGTGGTTACGTATGTGCCCCAATTGTCTATATGTATAGATTGTGTCTTTACCATCCACACGTGGCGATATATGCCACATCCGCTATACCAGCGAGAATTGGGTTGCAGGGTGTTGTCTACACTCACAGCCACTACGTTCTCTCCGGGATGTAGTAGAGGGGTAATGTTGCGACGGAACGATATGTAGCCGTAGGGGCGTGTTCCGGTAGAAACTCCGTTGATATACACCGTTGAGAGCATGTACACGCCATCGAAGTCGAGGTATATTTGCCTGCCTTCGGCAAGGTCGGCGCTGTCTACAATGAAGTGTTTGCGATACCATCCCATGCCACCCGGAAGTGCGCCACCGGCATATCCCGATGGGTTGTCGGCCGAAAAATCGCCCTCTATCGCCCAGTCGTGTGGTAGGTTTAGTTTGCGCCATTGTGAGTCGTCATACTCGGGTTTCTCTACACCCTGATTGTCGGTGAGCATAAATAGCCAGTCGCTGTCAAAGCTCTCTCTTGTGCGAGGCTGGTTGGTGTTGGCTTCCGGGCTATTGCACGCGCATATTGTCAGCACCATTGCCAATATGTAGGTCGGCAGTAAATTTTTCATGGTATCTCTATATTAATTGTGTGTAGTGTTTGTATCGAGTTTGCGTGAGAGGAATTCTTGTATTGTCTCCTCGCCTGTTATATCGAGTTTCTTGCGCAAGCGGTTTCGTGCCGATTCAATACTACGCACCTCGCGGAATGTGATAGAAGATATCTCCTTGGTTGATAGTCCGATATATAGCATCGCGCAAAGGCGTTTTTGACGCTGTGTCATGCCCGGAGAGATATTGTCCAAGCGGTCGTAGAATGAGGGGTGTACTTGCTCGAAGTAGTAGCGAAACTCTTGCCAGTTGTCGCTGGTACAATGCTGCTTGAGTTGAGTGATAATGATGCGAATGTGCTCGCGATGCTCCTTGTCGCGAGGGTATATTTCCAATAGAAGTTTTTTCAGCTCTTCGCCCAAGTTGGCCAGAAATTCGTTGTCTTTGGTATAGGAGAGTGCGTAACTCGATAACTCTCTGTTTTTCTGGTCTATGGTGCGTTTAAGCTCTTGCTCCTTGATGTTTTGCAGCTCTTTCTCTTTGTCCTGTAGTATCTTTTCTTGCTCGGCAAGCATGGCGTTTGTCTTGATTAGGTTGTCTTTTATGCGAGTGCGTATGATAAAGATAATAAGGATGATAGAGAGTATGAGTAGGGCGATGAGACCGATGCTGATTTGTCGGTCGGAAGCCATTTTCTTCAACTGTAGCTCGTTGATAGTGAGTGTGTTTTCGCGTATTTTTTGCTCATTCTCATATATCTTTTCGAGGTTGCTCACCTTCAACTCATCGTTGGCTTTTTGCAAGGAGTCTTTCAGCGACTGTGCTATCTTTAGGTTTTTATAGGCTTTGTGGTATTGACCGTCCTCCTCAAAGAAGGTTGCCAATGTGGTGCGCACACTCGACTCAAGCTCAGCATTATTGGTCCTGGGAATCAGCGTGTTCTCGATGAGGTCGATCAACTTTTTTGCTTTCTCGGTTTGGCCCGATTTTTTGTATGCCTCGGCAAGGAGTATCGATAATCTTGTTTGTTCGGCATAGTTGTTGGTGTTGTTAAAATAGTCGATGCAATTTTCTATGTACGAGATGGCGAGGTTGTAGTTGCCGGCTTGCGAGTATAATGAGCCAATATTGCACTGCATGAAGTAGTACTTATCGGGGTTGGTGTTTTTGTCTATCATGTGCATGGCCATGAGGGCATAGTCCAGCGCTTCGTCATATAGCTTTAGCTCTACGTGGATGGCTGCGAGGTTGTTGTAGTTGAGGTACAACTCTTTTTTGTCGCCAAGCATCTTGTTTATTTCGAGCGACTTGAGTATATATTCTATCGACTTATCGAGGTCTATTTTATAGTATGCTACGCCTATGTTGTTGTATATGCGGGCTATGTAGCCTTTCGAATCAAGCTCCTGTGTTATTGACAGCGCCTTGTGGTAGTAGTCTATTGCTGTGCTCCACAGTCCCACCTCCTCGAAGGCTGCTCCTAAGGGTAGGTAGAGCTTGAGGAACAAACTCTTGTCGCTTTTGTGCTTTTCGAGCACCTTTGTAGCCTCCGACAATACTTCTATCGCATTGGATTGCTGCGACAATTGCCGGAAATGGGTAGCGATATCTTTTACTATCAATTGCACAAAAGTGCTGTCGGGTAGCTCTTTTTGTTCTTTGACTTCTTCTATATAGCTGAATAGTATTGCTCCGTTTTTGTCGCTTGTGTCAATTAAAGATTGTGCTTTGTTGAGAACGTTTACTTGCAAAGTATCGTTGATGGCATAGCTGTTTGCGCCATTTAGTAACAAAATCGCAAGGATAAATATCCTACAAAGGCTGTATAATTTGTTTTTTTGAGCCATATTTGCTTTGTGTTTCTTCCTGTTTTATGGGGCAAATATAACAATAAATTCAATAAATACTCCTAATATATCATTAAAATCCTCTATAAATGCTACTTTTTTGCGTGTCAAAACGGCGTTGTAAATGATTAAATATCAATATTAAACAATAAAATGCAGTACCAAATATATCCCTATCGCATTTCATGCAGTAGTAAAACAGTAGTGTGCTTGTATTGTCAAATTTTCAAAATCAATAAATTTGTAACAGAGAAAAATCAAAAACAAAACTGTATATGAAAAAAGAGTTTTTACTTATCGTGGTGATGATGCTCGTGGCAAACCTTTGCCGTGCTGAGCATAATGTTTCAACCGAGCCTGAGTACAAGAAAGTACTCATAGAGGAGTTTACTGGTATACATTGTGGCTATTGCCCTCAAGCGCACAAGATTGTTGCTGAGTTGCTCAAGGCTCAACCCGAAAATGTGTATGCTATTGCTGTTCATGCTGGTCAATATGCAGTGCCCAACAGCGATGAGCCCAACTTTATTTTGCCCGAGGGTGCAGCTATCAACAGCTACTTTGGCATTACCGGCTATCCCTCAGGTATGGTCAATCGTCAACGTGTAGAAGATCGTATTATCATCAGTCGTACTTCATGGGCTGTATTTGCTCGTCAAGAGACCGAGCAGATTGCTCCCGTCAACTTGTGGATGAAGAGTAGCTACAATGAGGCCAATAGAACCCTTACAGTAGACGTTGAAGGCTATTATACCGCCGATGTGAATAGCGGTAGCAACTTGCTCAATGTTGTATTGACCGAAAGCAATATTATGGGCCCCCAATCGGGTGGTGGTGTTGGCGATGAGTATATGCACCAACATATGGCTCGTGCCTATCTTACCTCTACATGGGGCGATACAATCACTTCGTGCAAGAAGGGTGATTTCTTCTCAAAACAATATATATATACAGTGCCCGAGGCAATCAATGATGTTGCAGTAAATCCTGCCGAACTTGAGGTTGTTGTATATGTAACTGAGAATAATGAGAATGTGCTCAATGTAACAGGCGGTCGTCCTGAGTATCCCGCTTTGGTATTGCCTCTTGAGGCAGAAATTGCACAAACTCTCATCCCTATCAATGACGTATATGGTTATGACTACTTCGACATAAACCTTATTAATAAGTCGACCGAGGAGATTACATCTGCTACATTTAATGTTTCTTTTAACAGCGTAGATTATACAGTAGAGTGGACTGGTGTTGCAGCACCTCGTGCCACAACTACTATTCGCCTGCCTTTCGATGTATCGGGCCTTTCTAAAGCTACCGGCAACAAATATGTCATTAAAGCTACTGCATTCAATGGCGTTGAATATACAAGTAACAAATTGGCCGACAAGTTCGATGCTCCGGTCTCAGTTACTCCCGCTGTAAAGATTGAGTTCTGTCCTGATGAGTTTGCCGATGAAAACCGCTTCCTTATCAAAGATATGGATGGCAATGTAGTATATGAGTTTGGTCCCTATGAGGCCGGCGAGTATGCCTATACAGCTATTAAAGAGTTGGTAAATCTCTCTCCCGATACTCGTTACTGCTTTGAGGTAACAGATGCTTGGTCTAATGGTATTTATGACGGCTATGTAAAGGTTTATGACTGCCATGGCACGCTTGTAGACCAACTTAAGAGTGTAGACAACCATGGTGCTCGTCTATTCTTCAATACTGCATCGACCAACGTGTCTCGTGAAGTACAAAAGAAGAAGGTATACCTTGAGGACTTTACCGGTATTCACTGTGGTAACTGTCCCGATGCACACGTAGTAATTGCCGAGTTGCTCAAAGCTCAAGGCGATAAGATCTATGCTGCTGCCATCCATGCCGGACACTATGCCGAGCCTTTCGAAGGTCAGCCCGATTTCCGCACACCTCAAGGTGACTCGCTCGATATTTATTTCGAAACTCCCGGTTATCCCTCTGGTATGCTCAACCGTATTACCTTTGAAGGTGAAACTGAGCCTATGACATCACGTAACAAGTGGCCCGAATATGCTCGTCTCGTTTGCGACCAAGATGCTCCCGTAAACTTGTGGTTGGGTAGCACCTATAATCCCGAGACATGCGTACTTACAGTAAATGTCGAAGGCTACTATACAGCTACAGTTGATGCCGACTTCAATATGCTCAACTTGGTCATAACACAAAGTGGTATACGCGGACCCCAAAATGGTACAAGCGAGGGAAATAACTATATCCACGACCACGTAGCTCGTGTATATCTCACTCCCGTATGGGGCGATACTATTGCTTCTTGCAAGGAGGGCGATACATTCAAGCGTCAATATGTATATGAAGTGCCCGCCGACATCAATGGCGTAGCTACCGATGTATCAAACTTTGAGGTATTGGCCTATGTATGTTTAGACAAAACCGATGTTCTCAACGTAGTAGGTGCTCGTCCCGAATATCCCGGTTTCAGCCTTCCTATGAACGCCGAGATTCAACAACCCCTTATCCCCATTTCGGGTACTTATGCCTACAACTACTATGAGTTGTTCTTGGTTAATAAATCTACCGACGATATTGTAGAGGCAGGTTTCGACGTTCGACTCAATGGTGTAGATTACATGACCGAGTGGACAGGTCTTGCTCCTGCTCGTTCTACTACTCTCATCAAAGTGCCTTTCAATCAAAGTGCTCTTATTCAAAGCATAAATGAGTTTACAATAAAATTGGGTGGTGTAAACTATCAATTGTACGATGGAAACAGTATCAGCGGTGACTTCCAGGATCCTGTTGAAACAACACCTTTCAACAAGTTTGTAATCAAGACCGATAAATATGCCGACGAAAACCAATATCTCATCAAAGATATGAAGGGTAATGTGGTACACGAGTTTGGCCCCTATCCCGTAGGTGTTGTTACAGAGGTTACCGAAGAGCTTATGCTCAATGCCGACCAAACCTATTGCTTGGAGATTACCGATGCTTGGGGTAATGGTATCTACCTCCCCCGTGGTACATGCAAAATGTACAATGCCGAGGGTAAATTGGTAACTCAATTGCTCGAAATCAAGGCTCATGGTACTCGTGCATTCTTTACCACTTCGGTAGAGTCGGCTGTAGAGGCTGTTAATGCCGACAATGCCTATGCAGTGCACTATAGCAAAGCCGACAATGCTATTCAAGTGGTAGCCAATGGCAACGAGGTATACAACGTAGCAGTTTACAATGCTGCCGGTCAATGTGTATATGCAGCTCAAGGTACACAAAACACAGCCGTACCTGCATCTGTAGAAGGTGTTTATGTTGTAGAGATAACATCGGCTACAGCGCACAAAGTTGCCAAGGTGGCAGTTTATTAATAGATTGTTTAATTTCAGCACAACTATACGATGAGACGCATCACATCGCTTATAGCTATCATATATGCCGTAGTGGCTCTTGCTCAATGGGGCAAGAGCCCTACCGAGGCATTGTGGATCAATACCGATGACTCTTATTTCTACGCATACGACTTGCAAAGTACCCCCAATGGCAATACTTGGTTTTGGTACAATGGCGAGGGTGATGTTCATTATGTACAGTTGTACGACTCTACCGGTGTAGCCCTGTTGGGCGATGAGTTGATGATGGTATCGGACCACCGCGACCGCATTACCGGTTATATCAATCAAACACTCTTTGTCGACCGCGAGGGTAATGCCATTGTTGTGGTGTCTGACTTGCGTCATGCGCCGGCTAATACCGAATATGGCACATATACCGCTTACAAAATCTCGCAAGAGGGCGAGATGTTGTGGGGCGAAGAGGGTGTGTCGCTCGACGGTGGCAATGGTACACACATCAACGCTTGTATGGGCATCACTCAGCTCAGCGATGATTCTTATGTGTTTACCTGGACACACTGTGGCGATGAAGAGGAAATATTCTCTATCGATGTACAACGTGTGAGCCCCGACGGCCAATTGTTGTGGAACGCCGAAGAAACCCGCCTTACCGACCCCGAGGGAAAGGTAACATACTTCTGGCCCTATATAGTAGATGCCGGTATGGGACAATGTATCTTGGTGTTTACTAAGGGTTCGGGTCAAGAACTTTGCGCTCGCAAACTCGACTTCGACGGCACACCCGTGTGGAGCGAAGATGCTCGTATATATCGCGGTGGTTTCCTCTCAACTCCGCTGTGGACACTCATCGACGTAGAGCCCTCGGGCGATGGTGGTGTTATTGTCACATGGTACGATGACCGCAACTATACCAATATAGAGTCTATCTATATGTCGTATGTCAAGCCCAATGGCGAACTTGGTTTCTCTTCGGGCTTGGATGCCGAGAAGCTCACCTATTCGGGCTATCGCTCTCTCTCTACGGCATGTACCTACGATCCCGCCAGTGATTCGTTTATCGCCTTCTGGCGTGAGGCTACTCATGGTCAAAGCCAATACCGTCTTGTAGTACAAAGTGTATCGAAAGAGGGTGAGTTGCTCTGGGGTGAAGAGGGTAAAATTGTAGAAGATTTCTGTGGCGATGTTTCCTACAACGACCTTCTCATGCGCACTGCTCACGATGGCGAGTTGGCACTCTTCTTTATGCGTCGCAATGGCCTTGAGTATGGCAACGTAGATGTGTGCATGCAGATTGTCAATACCCATACCGGAGAGTTGCGTTGGGAAACATGCCAAGTGCTCACCGATACAGAAGGTATTACACAAAAAAACGAAATACAAGTATCAAACATGTTGCCCAATGGCTCATGGATATTTGGCTGGGATGATCGTGGTACAGAGAGTATTCCCGACTACAAGCGATTGTATCTCAATCGTGCCAACTACGACGGAACCGTGGGTAATAAAGCCGATGCAGCAGTAGATGATATAGAAGTATGTCAAAAAACTTCGCTTGAACTTGCCTCGTTTACCGACGAAAATGCTATATTTGCAGTAGAGGTTGTTGCCGACACACAAGCCACCCTTGCTATACACAATATCAATGGTGCATGTGTAGCAGTACCCTTCGAGGGACGCTTGCAAGCCGGCGCACACTGTGTTGAGTGCAACATTGATATGCCTGCCGGTATATACCTTGCCACTCTCACTACCTCGCATGATGTGAAAACAATAAAACTAATAATCAAATAACCTTAAAAAACCAAGTTTATGAAAAAAACATTACTCCTTGTCGCAACAGCCGTAATGGCTTGCGTATCGGCCTTCGGTCAATGGAACAGTAATCCTGCCGAAAACCTCTTGGCATGGCCCGATGACAAAAGTTTCTACTACGAAGAGATGGGTATGACTCCCGATGGTGGTGTATGGATTGCAGTAAACCACCCTGTGAATGGTCGCATCTGCACTTCTTTGCAACTTGTCGACTCTCTTGGTAACCTCAAGTTCGAAGAGCCCCTTTTGGTATCGGATTATGATACTCGCTCATGGACTTCTTGTGGTCAAATTCTCTTTGTAGACCGTGATGGTAATGCTATCGTTTCGGTTAATGACTTCCGTTATAACGACGGTCCTGGCGAGTATGAGAACCACTCAGTTTATAAAATCTCTCCCGAGGGTGAGTTCCTTTGGGGCGAAGATGGTATCACATTGGAAGGCGAAGAGGTACACGACCTCGTTGCAGCCATGAACATCTGCCAACTCTCAGATGGTAGCTATGTATTTGCTTGGATGCACAACCGTGCCAATGGCGACTACAACATGATGACTATCGAGATGCAACGCGTGAGCCCCGATGGCGAAATGTTGTGGAATGCCGAGGATGTGCGCTTGTATGACGAAAAAATTTCTTACCTCTATCCCTATGTAGTTGATGGTGGTAACAACCAAGTTATCTTGCTCTATGCCAAAGGTTCAGGTCAAGAACTCTTGGCTCGCAAACTCGACTTCGACGGTACTCCCGTATGGAGCAAAGATACTCGCGTGTACAATGCCGGCTTTGGTTCAATTCCTATCTGGACAATCTTGGACGTACATCCCTCGGGCGATGGTGGTCTCATCGTTTCTTGGAATGACGACCGCTATTATACCAACGTTGAGTCGGTTTATATGGCATACGTTAAGCCCAATGGTGAGCTTGGTTTCACTAGCGAAAATGGTCAAATTCTTGGTTTGATGGGCTGGCGCTCATTGCACGCAAGATGTCAATATGACAAGGCTTCAGATGCTTTCTATGCTATTTGGGAAGAGTGTAGCTCTGGTCAATCTTGGAACCGCTTGGTGGCTCAAAAAATCAGCAAAGAGGGTGAGCTCTTGTGGGGCGAAGAAGCTCTCGAGTTGAAACCTATGGAGCAAACCGATTATGGTTACTTCTCTATCCAAAATGGTCCTGAAAATGAGGTAGCATTCTTCTATATGCAAAATTACTCAGGTTCATTTGGCGATGTAGAGGCTTTTGTTACTACAGTCAACTATAACGACACAACTATCCGTCGTCAAAGCGAGTTTACCAAAAGCGACCGCGTGAGCGAGAAGACAAGCCTCGTTTCTTCTCCTATGTACGATGGCAAATATTGGATTGCAATGTTCGAGGATAATGGCGCTTCATTCGAAGAGAAGAAAATCGACCGCATCAAGTTGCAACGTATCAACGCCGACTTTACATTGGGTAATCCCAATGGCGACCAAGCTGTTGAGGGCGTACAAGCCGATGCCAATACTTTCATGGCACTTGCTACTCTTGTTGATGGCGAGGCTATGTTCGTGGCTAACATGAATGCTGCTACTCAAGCTACACTCGCTATCTATGATATCAATGGTGCGCTCGTAGCTACTCCCTTCGACGGTGTGTTGGCTGCCGGTAAGCAATATATCGAGTGGAACGCCAATGTTCCCGCCGGTATCTACTTGGCTACTCTCACTACTGCCAATGGCGTAGAGACTGTAAAGATCCTTGTTAAATAAGTAAATGCTTGAAGTCATGAAAAGACTTGCAATATTATCATCATTCGTGCTCATGGGTGCTATGGCATCCATGGCACAATGGGGCAATACTCCCAACGATTTCGTTTACGTTTTTCCCGAGCAATCGTTGTATGAGAGTCGTGTGATGATGACATCTACCGGCAATACTTGGGTATTCTTCAGCTATCCCGAGGATGGTTGTACCAAGTATGGCTTGCAGTTGGTCGACTCGCTTGGAAACCTTGTTTTTGGCGAAAAACCCTTAGTTGTGTCGGATTATCCTACACGTACATACAATGTAGTAAATGAGTTTCTTACTGTAGACTCAGAGGGCAACGCTATTGTAGTGGCTCACGACTGTCGCTATAGCACACCCGAAGCTCAACAATTGAGCTATACCGCCTACAAAATATCACAAACCGGTGAGTTCCTTTGGGGCGAAGAGGGTGTAGCACTCTATGGCGAGGATGCCACCGACTTCAGTGCTTGCATGAGCACTGTAGAGATTGCCGACAAGAGCATCGTGTTTGCTTGGCAACAAAACGATCTCGAAACCAACACTGTGGCGATACGTCTGCAACGCATTAGCGCCGAGGGTGAAGTGCTTTGGAACCCCGACGAGGTGTGCATCAAGGCTGCGAAGACCGATTTTACCTATCCCTATTTGGTAGATGGTGGCAACAATCAAGTATTGCTCGTTTATGCCAAGGGTTCGGCCAAGGATCTCTATGTTCGCAAGATTGACTTCGATGGTGCATCGGTATGGAGCGAAGATACTCAAATATACCGCAGTGGTTGGGGTAATGTACCCTTGCAATCGGTACTCGACGTGCAACCTTCAGGCGACAACGGTGTTATCGTATCATGGTACGACGACCGCTACTATACCAACGTTGAGTCGGTATTTATGACCTATGTGAAGACCAACGGTGAGATTGGTTTTGCTGCCGGTGTCGATGGCCAAAAGTTGAGCTATGCAGGATGGCGTTCTTTCCGTCCCAAATGTAAATACGATCCCACAAGCGATGCTTTCTATGCTATATGGGAAGAGAGTAGCTCAAGCCAAAGCTGGAACCGCATCGTTGCCCAAAAACTCAACAAAGATGGTGAGTTGCTTTGGGGTGAGACCGGTCTCGAATTGCGCCCCTTGCAACAAGTGCGTTATGGCTACCAATCGGTACAAATGGGTCGTCCCGGTGAGATGGCATTCTTCTATATGGAGAACCAAGGTGGTACTTACGCCGACAACGTAACTACAATAGCAACTGTTGTAAACGTAAACGATACTACATTGCGTCGCGAATGCAACATTACCGAAGGTGTAGACTCACCCAAGCAAAATATGCGTTCGACTTATATGTATAACGACAGCTATTGGGTTATTGCCTGGAGTCATGGCAATCAAGCCAAGTCTCGCGTAGTTTTGCAACGTCTCAACAACGACCTCACTGTAGGTGTTCCCAATGCCGATGATGCAGTAGAGGGTGTTCGTGCCGAGAATGCTACTTTCATGGCACTTGCTACTCTTGTAGATGGCGAGGCTATGTTTGCTACCAACTTTGCCACAGCTACCCAAGCTACACTTGCCGTGTACGACATCAACGGTGCGCTCGTAGCAACACCCTTCGACGGTGTGTTGGCTGCCGGCAAGCAATACATCGAGTGGAATGCCAATGTACCCGCCGGTATCTACTTGGCTACACTCACTACCGCCAATGGCGTTGAGACCGTGAAAGTACTTGTTAAGTAAGAATATTTTACATACTGAGGATGATGTGACTTTACAATTTGGTCTACATTTGCGATTGATTAATGCTAAAATGCTGATATGTAACAAAAAGTAGGATATTATTATTTGGTGTATTAGTATTATTAAAACATTTTTGTTGTAGCAATAACATGCAGCATTTGTGTTCAAGACAAATAGTAACAGATAGCAAAATCATCAAAATGTTTAAGATATTCAATTAAAAAAGTTCAAAAAATGAAAAAGTTATCAATGTTTGTATTAGCCCTTATTGCAGGTGTGTTGACATCGGTTGCTCAATGGGGTAATAATGCAGAAGAAAGTGTTGTTATTTACACTGGAGAATCAAACGAAATAGAGATGCTTATGGCTCCCAATGGTAATACCTGGGTGTATTTCCAAGCTCCTGTTAATGATGGAAGGGGCACACTTGGTGTATATTTGCAATTGTTGGACTCGGCCGGTAACAATCTTTTGGGCGAAGAACCCCTTTTGATTTCAGCTCATCCTACTCGTTCATGGACTACTTGCAACACATACTTGTTTGTTGACCGCGATGGTAATGCTATTGTAGCAGCACACGATATCCGTAATGCTCCCGAAACACAATACCTCAGCTATCACATCTATAAAATTTCTCAAAAAGGTGAGTACCTTTGGGGTGAAGATGGTTTAGCTCTCGAAGGTGCCGAGGCATTCCCCATGAACAGCCACATGTCAATGGTTCAAATGGATGACAATAGCTATGTGTTCACATGGAATTCGCTCAAGGACAACAATAACCTTTATGAGGTAAAGATGCAACGCATTACCCCCGAAGGTGAGTTCTTGTGGAACATTGAAGACGTAATTCTTACCGACCCCGAAAACAAGATTAGCTATACATGGCCTACAGTGGTAGATGCCGGTATGAATCAAGCAATCATTATCTACTTCAAAGGTAGTAGCTATGATATGTATGCTCGTAAGATTGATTTCGACGGCGCAAGTGTATGGTCAGAGGACACTCGTTTGTATCGTGCCGGTTGGCCCGGCAGTATGCCCGCTTGGAGCTTGATAAACGTAGAGCCCTCAGGCGACGGTGGTGCCTTGGTTGCATGGAACGACGACCGCTACCTTACCGGTATGGCAACATACATGACCTATGTGAAAGGTAACGGCGAAATCGGTTTTGCTGCAGGCGTTGATGGTCAACGACTCAGTTACGGCGACTACTTGGGTACCGAACCTGTTTGTAAGTACGACCCCCACACCGATTCTTTCTTGGCTGTATGGCGTGAGGCTTATTCGGCTGTAATGTTCCGCACAATGGCACAACGCTTGTCGAAAGACGGTGAGTTGCTTTGGGGCGAAGAGGGTATCGAATTGCATCCCTTCAGCAACCACCAATATGGTTACTACTCGATACAAACAGCTCCTAATGGCGAAGCTGCATTCTTCTACATGCACAACCAAACAACCTTTAGCAATACCGACGCCGGTGTTACACTCGTTAACACTGCCGATCCTACATTGCGTAGAGATTTTATCTTTACCGATACTGTAAATGTAAGTGAGAAAGCAGGTCTTTTGTCATCAAGATTGCATAACGACTCATACTGGACAGTATTGTGGGAGGATGCTTATATCGGTGATGGTGCTACTATCAAAACACATCGCGTCAATACCGACTTGACAGTGGGTAGCCGCACCGATGGTGCTGTTGAAGCTGTTAAGAACAACAACACAACATTCTCGGTTGTAGCCGATATGGTACAAGGCAACACATTGTTTGCTGTAAACACACTTGTTGCTACCCAAGCTGCACTTGCCGTGTACGACATCAACGGTGCGCTCGTAGCAACACCCTTCGACGGTGTGTTGGCTGCCGGCAAGCAATACATCGAGTGGAATGCCAATGTAC
>JAFZFQ010000038.1 GCA_017555825.1 Bacteroidaceae bacterium
CCCGACGGAGTGCCTGTGTACAATATATCGCCCATTTTGAGCGTGAAGAAGCGACTCACGTAGGCAATGATGTTGTCTATGTTGTGTATCATATCGCGAGTGTTGCCTTGCTGTACGGTATTGCCGTTGAGTTGTAGGCTGAAGTCGATACCTGTCTCCAAAGGCAACTCTTCTTTGGGTATCCATGTGCCTATGGCTGCCGAGCCGTCAAATCCCTTAGCAAGCTCCCAGGGTGCTCCGGCGTTGCGCAGCTCTTGTTGTAAGTCGCGTGCTGTGAAGTCTACTCCCAAGGTGAGTGCATCGTAGTAGCGATGAGCAAATCTTGGAGCTACGTTCTTGCCTACACGGCATATACGCACAACAACCTCGGCCTCATGCTCTATACGATTGCTGAAGGGGGGTAGAAACAGAGGCTTGCCGTCTTTGAGCAATGCTGTCTCGGGTTTGAGAAATATGACCGGATTGCCACACTCCTCTTTGCGCCCCATCTCGGTATTGTGGTCTCTATAGTTCCAACCTACTGCTATTATTTTCATGTTTATTCCTCTTTTTTCTCGTTTTTGTGAGCCTTGTACGATGTGTATAGTACCACACATCAAGGCATAATCATTCAAGATGCAAATATAGTCAATAACGAGCGAGAAATAAGGCGCTTGCCACAATATTTTTATAGTGTGTGCCGAAAATATTGATGTTTGCAGTAGGGATGGGGGATTATAAAAGCAAAGCAGTGTTGCCAATGCCTTGTGCAAGGTGGCAACACTGCAATATCTTATTGCGATAAATAACTATCGAGCGGGAGCTACCAGCAACTTTTGTGCCTTGGTAGATAGGTGTACATTGTCGGTAGAGATAGTGGCACGGTACAGATACACGCCACTTGGAACTTTGGCTCCACCACTGTTGGTGAGATTCCATGTAATGGGGAAACTCTTAAACATATTTGATATACCCGATTTTTGCGTGTGCCATACGGGCATACCGCTGATGTTGTATATGGTGAGAGTCACCGTTATAGTCTCATCGGGTTGGTCATGCTCGATGTAGAAGTTGGTCGATGTCTTGGCGGGGTTTTGGTCGGCATATACTTTGAGTATCTCGGGAGCTCTGCCGGCTTGTACAGTGAAGTAAAGCAATACTGTCGATGAGTTACCGGCATTGTCCCACACACGCAACTTCAGGGTGTGGTCGCCTTCGTCAAGGTCGTTTATGGGATAGAAAATTACACCCGAATAGCCTGTAGTGTCGGGGGTATAGTAGTCGCTCACATCGGTATAAGACTCTATCTCGTCGATGGTTATAGTCATGTTGTGACCTATACCGGCTGTAGAGAGGTTGATGCCCGACGAGTCGCTGATAGCAGCAATGAGCATTGGCGACTCGTTGATGATATCGCCGTCGCTAAAGTCGGCTGTGTTCAAGTAGCAATAGGTTATATCGGGGCCTATCGTATCGGTAGTAGCGGTGTTGACGGTCTTACCTATCTTGAAGTCGGTGCATATACCGCTTGCCTCTTTGCCATCGAGATTATAGGCATAGAAATCGAGTCGACCGGCTTTGTTTGAGTAGCTTGTCTCCTTGGGCATGTTGAATGATATTCTGAAAAGACCATTTTCTACCTTGGTACGACCCATAAACAGCTTGTTGTTGCGCTCGGTAAACTCCATCTGAGGGCAATCGTCGTAACCGTATGAAATGGTTGTTTTCTCTGCATCGTAAAGGGTGATGTATACCTCGCCGTTGAAGTCGGGGGCTTGCTTGCCATCGGGGGTGAGAATATAGCCTTCCAGCGATACTTTTGTGCTGGCATCCAATGTTATATCGCTTCCTATCTCGCAGCCGTTGATGGCCGAGGCCTTGACTTGATAGGTAGGATATCCCAATCGCATGGCGGGGTCGCCAAGTAAGCTATACACGAGCTTGTTGCTATCGGGCGTATAGCGCGAGGGGGCTTCATGATAGAGACTTGTAATATAGTTCTTGCCCTTTTGCACAATCTCGCCCAGACGGTTGTATTGCTTGTCGGCATTGCGCTCGAAGAGGTAGTCGCCTATGGCATTGTTGAGTCGGCCATTTTCGTTTATCCATGCAACGCGGGTAGACGATAGCAGGGCTATAGCACCACCCTGCTCGTTGAGGAAGAAATACTCGCCACCCGATGTCTCTTCCGAGTCGAAACGACTGAAGTCGCATGTGGCAGTAAACATAAACGGCAGATTCTTGAGATACAGTGTCTTGATGTCATTGATGTTGAGAAGGTCTTCGGCAGTCCAGCCCACCGAGTTGGCATGGCCCACATAGTCGAGCACCAATTGTCCCTCTTTGAGCAGGCGCATCATTTGTTTTTTTGCCTCGGGGAAGGTGCGTCCGGTCGATGTGTTTTCTTCTCTGTAGGCATCGAGATATATTTTATTGACAAACAAGTCGGGCTTGTCGTCGAGCCAAAACGATATAGTACTCTCGGCTTGACGTATGTGTGTGTTGGAGTTACCATCGTCGGCGATGATGATGGCTTGATTGCGCCAATTGCCATAGTTGGGCTTGTTGACATAGTTGTATAGCTTTTCTACCACAATATCGGCCTCCTCGTTGCTCTTGACGGGGAAACGTCCTACCGAGATATTCATCATGTTGACACTGTTACGGCCGGTAGTGGCATCTTCGAGGTAGGTGAAGAAATCATCGCAGGTGTATGAGTAGGTCTCATTTTCACTGCGGGGACTTTGGTAGGTGAGCAATGTTTGATAGTTGCACTTCTTTACTTCGCTTGTTATGCGACGGTTGTCGTAGAATCCACGACCAAACAATAAGAGGTACTTGGTTTGTCGGCCGGTGGGATTGGCTATAGAGCGGTCGTAGAACATTTTCATGAAGCGACGGTAGGCTACAGCATCGGGTGTGCCCGACGAGAACTCATTGAATACCAATTCGTGATTGACAACATGTACCAACATCGAGTCGACACTTTCGTGCAGTGCGGCTACCTGTTGTGCTTGTGTGATAAATTGGGCAGGAGCCAATATCACCATATCGGGTGTCTCCAATGCGTGCAGGTCTTGGTTGGCTATGCTACCCACGCCGGTGGGGGTGGGGTAGGTTGCTGTGGGATTGAATGCAACATACTCGCGGTTTGTGAGGGCGGGGCTGAATGTGGCTACTCCGTTGTCGACCGATGCTGTAATGTGTTGTGGTGCATGGGGGACAGTTATATCCCATATTATGCACTGCTCGTTCATGCCCGATATGGCAAATGTGTTGCCGGGTACAAAATCAAAGACTCTGAATTGTACCATGCCGTTGTATAGCTGCAACTTGCGTTTGTATGAGAGGCGTATATAGTCGAGATTGGCACAGATTGTCGTACCACCGGCTTTGTAGGTAAGTGTAAATTCCTCTTTGCCCCCGCGTGCCGTTGTTGTGGTAGAGGGGGTTATGTACTTCATAAACTCGTAGGTCATGTCGCGATTGGTAGCAATGTCCCATTGCTCGCCTCGCGACAGGAGTGTGCCGTTGTGATATAGGCGAAGCGAACCTGTAGAACTCAATATCTTGGCGCCAAATGCTACGTCGACGGTCATGGGACTTTGAGTATCGATGCCCGGAATGTCGAATGATATGGTGCGTGTCTGTGTATAACGAAAGTCTTCGCCCAGAAATACTTGACCGGTCTTGCTCACCGACACCAACTCTTCTTCGTGAAGTGAGTAGCCGTCGTACAACTCTATAACCTCTTTGGTGCTACTTGTAGTGAGGGGTGCTTCGGTTGTTGTTGCAGCCTCTTCGTTGCACTCTGTTATGAAATAGTAACCGGCTGTAGCATAGGTGTTTTGTTGGTGTAGTACGAGGCTTTGCTTGTCGTCATACATCCATTTTATAGTACCTTGTGCATAGAATATAATGCGGTCGTTGTTGTGTATAACGGGTATTTGAGGCAAGTCGTCGACATCACTTTCGCTATATACCTCGGGCAGCACCTTGCCACCGTATCCATATATACGCACCTGTGTTGGGTCGTTAAATCCCCAACTTCTTAGTTGCGAGTAGCTTATTTGGTATATGCCACTGTTGTCTACGCTTATCTTATACCACTTTCCGCTACTCAATACCGAGTGCGCAGCATAGTGTTCGACGGGAAGTGCCAGCGATTGAGTGGCACTCAGGCCTACCAATATACTCATTACGAGCAGTGTGGCAATGTGTTTTGTGAAAGATATGTATTGTTGTGCGATATTGTCGATTTTCATTGTTATGCTCATTTAGCCTTATTTTATAACGACTTGGTTCATACTTTATTGTATGGTATGCAAATTTACATATATTTTGAGAGTAATCTTTATTGCGAATGGCTGTTTTTTTCACTATCTTCGCCTTAATAAAACTGTTGATTATATGGCATTCGATAATGACTGGAAAGACCGCTTGGCGGTTGTATACTCGACCAATCCCGACTATAAGTATGATACCGGCGAAGTAGAGGAGGAAGAAACGTTGCCTCCTGCCAAGCAAAACTTGCGTATAAAACTCGATAAGCGTCATCGCAATGGCAAGGCTGTGACGTTGATAACCGGATTTGTGGGTACTGCTGCCGATCTCAAGGCTCTTGCCAAGATGCTCAAGTCGGCTTGTGGCGTGGGTGGTTCGGACAAAGATGGCGAAATCTTGGTGCAGGGCGACCATCGCGAAAAGGTGTTGGCGATACTCGTCAAGGCCGGATATAAGGCTCGAATTATATAAAAGAGGGAGGCGCAATGCTCAATGTCTACAAGGCGTCGGCCGGGTCGGGCAAAACATATAGACTTGCCTATGAGTATATAAAAATGTTGTTGGGTCGTCGCAGTGAGAGTGGCGACCATTACCAATTCTATACTCATTACAACAATCCGCATCGTCGCATCTTGGCGGTGACGTTTACCAACAAGGCCACCGAGGAGATGAAGCAACGTATCGTCAAGCAACTTGAAGTGCTGGCGCATCGTACCTCTCAGTCGGACTATTTTGACCAATTGTGCAAGGCCTTTAATTGTGGCGAAGCGCAATTGAAGAAAAACGCCGAGCAAGTATTGCAACAACTCTTGCACGATTTCTCCTACTTCAATATCTCTACTATCGATAGTTTCTTTCAACAAGTGTTGCGGGCGTTTGCTCGCGAGGTGGGCTTGCAAGGTGGCTATGAGGTAGAGATGGACTCGGACTATGTAACGATGGCTGCCATCGAGCAGATGTTTGGGGAGTTGGACGAGAACCCCGATCGCCTTGAGTGGCTCAACCAATATGCCGAGGAGAATATACGCAACGATGGCAATTGGAATATATTTGGCAGTTCGGATATATCGGCCCTGGCCAAGCAACTCGACAAGGAGGAGTACAAAAAATACCGAGACAAGCTGGCTGCTCACGACCTGCAGTCGTACAAAGAATATATAGAGACGCTCACGGCGCATCGCGACACTATACGCAGTCGCATTGTCTCAGAGGCCGAAAAGGTTATAAAGGCCATTGAACTTGAGGGTATTACCCCCGAAGTGTTTACGAGAGGATGGATAAAGTGTGTATATACCATAGCTCAAGTCAATGAGCCTGTGAGTGAAAAAGTGTGGGACAATGCCATACATAGCTTTATAAAATACTACAACAGCCCCAAAAGTTGGTTTGCAGCTACCAAACTCAAAAAACACCATTTAGGTGTCGAGGGCCTCACTCAGAACCTCACGCCGGCGTTTGAGGTGTTGGCCAATCTCTTGAGCGATACCTATAGTGAGTATATATCTGTACCTATCTGCCTCAAGCATATATATGCCCTGGGTGTACTGTCGACCATAGACCGATATGTGGCGCAATACGAGCGTGATCACAATAGTATGTTACTATCCAAAACGCCCGATATATTGAGCGCACTTATCAACGAGAGCGATGCTCCCTTTATATACGAAAAGGTGGGTACACGCATCGAGCACTATATGATAGATGAGTTTCAAGATACCTCCAACTTGCAATGGCGCAATTTCGAGCCATTGGTGAGTGAGAGCTTGGCGCGAAACAACGAAAATCTGATTGTTGGCGATGTAAAACAAAGTATATATCGCTGGCGTAATTCCGATTGGCGATTGTTGCATGAGGAACTTGATAAGCGATTTAGTTATAACGAGATAAACAAGGGTCGTGATACCAATTGGCGTAGCTGTGCCCATGTTATAGAGTTTAACAACGCCTTCTTCAGGCGAGCGGCTATGTTGATGCAAGACGACATCAAGACCGCGCTGGAAGAACATAGTATTAAACACGTCAAACCCATTATACAAGAGGTGTTTGACAATGTGGCGCAGAACGTGTCGTCCAAGCATGCCAAGCTATCGGGGCGTGTTGCTGTCAATATCCTCACGGTAGAGAATGTAGGAGAGTTTGAGACAGAAGTGATGCAACGCCTACCGGGCACAATACGCTCGCTTCTAAACAAAGGTTATAGACAGAAGGATATTGCCTTCCTTGTGCGCACCCGCGACGAAGGTCGCAAGATTGTCGAGCTGCTATTGGCTCTCAGTGCCGAGGGTGAAGATTGCTTGCGCGACCTTCATGTCGTATCGGATGAGTCGTTGCTTATATCCAATGCTCCGCCGGTAAAGCTCATTGTGGGTATATTGCGCTATCTGCAAAATCCTTCATATCCTATCAATGAGTTGATATTGGCCTATGAGTATGGATTGATGAGTGCATCGCACGATGCCGATACACTTCCCTCGCAACTCCTTGCTCGATATTTTGATAAGCAAGGCGAGACCTATAACTTGGAACCCGAACTACTTGCTTTTATAGAAGATATAGCCTCGAAACCTCTCTTTGAAATGTGCGAACGCATTGTGCACAAGTTCAAGATGCACGAGCAAGTAGCCTATGTGGGTTATGTAGAGGCATTTCAGGATATTGTTGTAGAGTATTCTCAAACACACTCGGCCGATCTCTTCTCGTTCTTGCGTTGGTGGAGCGAGAAGGAGAAAACAGCAGCTGTGAAGTTGCCCGAGAATCTCGATGCGATAACAGTGATGACCATACACAAGTCGAAGGGTCTGGAGTTTCCCGTTGTGATACTCCCCTTTGCTACGTGGAAGTTCTCGTCGCAGGGCGGATATGCCCCTACTCTCAAGTGGTATGAGCCACAGATTGAGCCCTTCAATTTGCTACCTGTTCTGCCTGTCAATTACGATGCCAAGTTGGCTTCGTCAATATTTGCTCCGCAATATTACAAGGAGCTTATAAGCGAGTATATCGATTGTCTTAATCTTACCTATGTAGCATTTACTCGTGCCGGACAAGAACTCGTTGCATATAGCTATGTGCGTGAAAAAGGAACCGGCAACTCGATAGGTTCATTGATAAAAAATGTGCTCGACATGCCTCAATTGTATGACGAGGATAGTAGCGAGATGGACTTGGCATCGCACATGCGCACAATCGAGCATGAAGATGGCTCGGCTCCCGAGTATCTGTTTGAGGTAGGAGTTGACTATAAGCCGGTTTTTGAATCGTCCCCGATGGCTCAAATGCTCGATGTGAACTACAACGTGGTGATACCCTCGGAGCAACGCCTCAAGCAACGCCTCACTGCACAAAATAAGAGTGGTAGCCGTGTGCGCAATTATGGAATACTCATGCACGAGATATTGGCCGAGATTGTGTGTGTGCAGGATGTGCACGACGTGGTGTCGCGCTATGTGCGAGAGGGCAAGCTGAAACGTGCCCAGCAACACGAGATAGAGGAGAAGATAACACGCCTCATAGCTCAGTCACGTGTGAGCCGATGGTTTTCGCCCGATGTCCGAGTTGTGACCGAGACTGCAATTTTGAAGTCGGGCGAGAAAATCAATCGCCCCGATCGCGTGGTAATAGACGGCGACTGTGTGACTGTGGTAGACTATAAGTTTGGACAGATTGAACTCGACGAATATAAAGACAAGGTTGCCAAATATATGCAACTCGTTCGCGACATGGGATACAACCGTGTCGAGGGATGTATATGGTATGTCGAGAAAGAGAAGTTTGTAGAGGTCGAGTAGCGCTTTATAGACGTATACCACAAAGGGCGGGTGCAATCACACTCGCCCTTTGTGGTTGTATGTAATCTATCTTAGAAACCTACAGTGAGGCTGAGACCCGACAAGTAGCCGTATACGCAACTTGCCAAACCGAGCAATAAGATACCGGCAACGCATACTACAAGACCTGTGCGACCGTAGCAACCGGTCTTGATTGTCTCGATGGGATTTTCGTTAGCGTTGATAAACATAGCCTTTACAACCAACAAGTAGTAGTACAACGAAATGATGGTATTGAGCAAGGCGATGAATACGAGTACATAGTATCCGCTATTGACAGCCGAAGCAAAGATGAAGAACTTGCTGAAGAAGCCTGCAAAGGGCGGAATACCGGCCAATGAGAACATGGCAAGCATCATGGCAAGGCTCAACTTGGGATTGGTCTTATACAAGCCATTGTAGTCGTCCATACCTACCTTGCCGGTCTTGTGTTCGATAGTAGCTATCACACCAAAGGCAGCGAGGTTTGAGAAGATGTATACAAGGATGTAGTATACCAATGCGGTGAGACCTTGTGCGCTGTAGGCCATAACACCCAGCATGATGTAACCGGCTTGTGAGATAGATGAGAAAGCCAAGAAACGCTTCAAATCCTTTTGACGAATGGCAAACAAGTTACCCAATGTGATGGTGAGGATAATGAGCACATAGAGTATACCTTGCCACACCTCGGGTGCGGGGCTGAAGGTCTTGAAGAGTACCCAGATGAAAGCAAATGCTGCAGCTCCCTTAGAGATTACCGACAAGTAGGCTGTAACGGCTGTAGGGCCACCTTGATATACGTCGGCTGTCCACAAGTGGAAGGGTACAAGCGAGAGCTTAAATCCGATACCGGTGATAATGAATGCCAATGCTACAACAAAGAGTGCTGTGTTGGCCGATGCTGTTGCGGCAATATCATCAAAGTAGAGTGAGCCCGATATACCATAGATAAATGAGATACCCATCAAGAAGATAGCCGATGAGAAGACGGCATTGAAGAGATACTTAGCGCCCGACTCATACGACTTGCCTCCTTGCTTGTTGAAGGCTACCAATGCTGCGATGGGGAGTGATGCTGTTTCGAGTCCGATGAAGAAAATGAGGAAGTGACCTGCCGAAATCATCAGATACATACCAAAGAGGGTAAAGAACATCAACTCATAAAACTCGCCACGACGCACACGGCATGCCTCGCTGTTGATCCAAGCGTGCGATTGGAGCAATACAAGGATAGTACCTATGTTGAGCACCATCTTCATGGCAGTAGTCATGGGCGTGTTGATAAACATGCCTGCAAAGAGGGTATTTGTCTCGCTACCGGGTATGCAGCTCAGAGCTGTAACAACGGCCAGCAATACACATGCTATGCCCGAGAACCACTTATCGAGAAAGCGGGGAGAGGCAAACAAGTCGACAAAGAAGAGGAGTATGGTGGCTACCAAAAGCAACAACTCGGGTTGCATGTACTCCCATATCAAAGAATATTGTGACAAATCCATATCTAAGAGATTATGATAAGCGTTCTACAATAGCGTTAAGGCTGTTACTGATGAGGTTTGAAATCCAACCGGGAAGGCAACCGATGGCGGCAACACAAATGATGAGTGTAACGGCCGATAGGCGCTCCCACCAAGTAGCATCGGTAAGTTGGCGGTGGTGCTCGTCTTGTACTGCACCGTAGAGCAACTTGCCCACAACACGAAGGATGTATACTGCGGTGATAACAATCGAGCAACATGCTACGATGGTAAACACGCGGTGGAAGGTGTCGGTGTGTTGGAACGAACCTACAAATATGGTCATCTCGGCAACAAATCCACTCAAACCGGGCAAGCCGAGCGATGCCAAACCGGCAATCACGTAGCATACCGAGAGGAAGGGCATTATCTGCATCAAGCCACCCATTTCACGTATATCGCGAGTGTGTGTGCGACCATATATCATACCAATGAGGGCAAAGAACAATGCTGTCATGAGACCGTGCGAGAGCATTTGCATCACTGCACCTGTCATGGCTGTATTGTTGAGCATGAGGATGGCGAAGAGTACCAATCCGCAGTGACTCACCGACGAGTAGGCATTGATATATTTCAGGTCGGTCTGTACGCAAGCCGAGAATGCTCCATATACCACACTCACACCTGTGAGGATGAGGAATATCCATGACAACTCTTGTGCTGCAAAGGGCATGAGGTAGATAGCCACACGGAAGCAACCGTAGCCACCAAGTTTCATCAATACACCGGCGTGGAGCATTGACACGGCGGTGGGTGCCGAAGCATGACCGTCGGGCGACCATGTGTGGAAGGGGAACATAGCACCCAAGATACCAAATCCCACAAATGTCAAGGGGAAGAGATAGTATTGCCACTCGTGGGGTATAGCGTTGTTGTGGGCAATCTCAAGGATATTCATGGTGAGTGCACCACCCTCGGGAGCCGAGTGGTAGTAGATACCAAGAATACCAAGCATGAGCAGTGCCGAGCCTCCCATGAGCATCAAGGTGAGCTTCATAGCCGAGTAGTTCTTCTTGCCACTACCCCACACGCCAATGAGCAGGTACATAGGTATGAGAGCTACCTCGTAGAACATGAACATGGTGAACAAGTCTATCGAGATAAAGAAGCCATACACACCTATTGAGAGCAGTGTGAGCCACAAGAAAAACTCCTTAGAGAGAGGTTCTATTTTCCACGATGCAAATACACCGGCAAATACAATTATAGCTGTGAGCAACAGCATCACAATCGAAATGCCATCTACACCCACTGCATAGTGAATGTTGAGAGGCTCGTACCAGATGGTAGAGGCTTGGAAAAGCATCTCCTCGGCATTGCCGGCTGCACGTTCAGCCATGTATTTGATGGCTGTGTAGATAGCAAGTCCCAGTTGAAGGGTAGAGAATGTGACTGCTACCGTGCGTATCTGTTTCATATCTCTTGCAATGGCAAGGCCTGCCATCATCAAGATAGGAATAAGCACAAATAATGATAGAAAATTCATAGTTTCTTCTTTTTATTAAATCTTCAACTTTATAGACAATAGCAGATGGTGAGGGTTGCAATGAGCAGTGTACCTACGATGAGAATCCACACGTATGCTTGAATAGAGCCCGATTGCAAGCCCTTGATGCGTGCCGATACCCATTGTGTAACGTGTGCAAACATATCCATTGTTCCATCGATGATGTGGCGGTCGAACCATGCGATAGGACGACTTATCAGGCCAAATATAATCTTGTGTGTAACGAATAGATATATCTCATCGATATAGAAGCGACGGTAGGCTGCTGTGTGCAGTGTGCGGGTAGCGTTGGCCATGGCAGTAGGCTTCTTGTTCTCTTTCATATATAACCATGTAGCCAACAGGATGGCACATACTGCAACAATAATGCTGGTGGTAGCCACACTCCAATTGAGGTGGATGTGGTAGGGCTCACCATTGACACTTACCAACTCGCCGAAGGGGATGAATCCGGCCACACATGTAACCAATGCCAAGAAGATGAGGGGCAATGTCATGGTAGCTGGTGCTTCGTGCGGTGTGTGGTGGCTGCAGTCGGTATCTTTCCACCAGAAGATGCGGAAGTAGAGACGGAACATATAGAATGCTGTCAAGCCGGCTACAACGGTCATCCATACACCCCAGAAGGTGCTTTTCTCCATCACGGCAGTGAGTATCTCGTCTTTACTGAAGAAGCCCGAGAAGGGGGGTATACCGGCGATGGCCAAGCATGCAATGAGGAATGTGATGTGTGTAATGGGCATATACTTGCGCAAGCCACCCATGTCGGCCATTTCGTTTGAGTGTACGGCATGGATGATAGCACCGGCTCCGAGGAAGAGCAACGCCTTGAACATGGCGTGTGTAAAGAGGTGGAACATTGAAGCCATGTAGCCGAGACCTGTGTGCAGATTGGTGTCGCTGGCAACGCCAAGGGCTACAATCATAAAGGCTATTTGCGATATTGTAGAGAATGCCAATACGCGCTTGATGTCGGTCTGTACGCATGCCACTATTGCTGCATAGAGAGCTGTGATGGCGCCCACTGTGGTGATGAGGTCGAGTACCTCGGGTGTAACGCAATATACGGGGAAGAGTCGTGCCACCAAGTACACACCTGCAACTACCATCGTGGCGGCGTGGATAAGTGCCGAAACGGGGGTGGGGCCTTCCATTGCGTCGGGCAACCAGATGTGTAAGGGGAACATAGCCGACTTACCTGCACCACCCATAAAGATGAGTGCCAATGCCCATGAGGCTACCGAGCAGCCCAAGAAAGTAGCTCCGGCGCTCTCGCTGATAATGGCTGTAGGATTGGCAGTGAGGGTGGCAAAGTCGAATGTCTTGGTAAAGAACGACAAGATGAGTATACCGATGAGAAAGCCCAAGTCGGCAAATCGGGTAACGATAAACGCCTTCTTCGATGCGGCAACAGCCGAGGGCTTGGTATAGTAGAAGCCAATGAGCAAGAATGACGATACACCCACAAGCTCCCAGAAGATATACATTTGGAAGATGTTGGTTGCTACTACCAATCCCAGCATCGACATGCTGAAGAGCGACAAGAATGCATAGTAACGTTGGAAACCCTTCTCGCCGTGCATATATCCAAGGCTATAGATGTGCACCATCAATGACACGGTGGTAATAACCACAAGCATCATTACCGAGATAGGATCGAGATATATACCTAAGTCGATGTGCAGGTGCTCGGTAAAGCGCAACCACTCGACATTAAAGGGTACTTGCGAGGGTATCACCCCCTCGGCATTGCGGGGTTGGGTGAAGAACTGATAGGCTGTGAGGTAGGCCAATGCTGTGCACACTGTCATACCCATTGTGCCCAATATACCCGCTACGCGGGGCTTTAGCTTGCTATCGAGCAATCCCAACAGCAAGAACATCGCCAACGGCAGTGCTAAGATGAAAACTGTATATTCCATAGCGTGGTATTAGTATTTCATATCGTCAAGGTTGTCGGCATCGATGTTGCTGATGTGACGATAAATGTTGATAATAATGGCAATAGCAATAGCTGTCTCGGCGGCGGCAATGGCAATGGCAAAAATCGAGAAGATCATACCTTCCATTTGTCCGGGGAACAAGAAGCGGTTGAAGACGGCAAAGTTAATGTCAACAGCATTGAGCATCAACTCGATCGAGATAAGCATCATGAGCATATTCTTGCGGGTGATAAAACCGTAAACGCCGGCAAAGAACATCACAAGGCTCAATACGATGTAATAAATCATAGGTGTTTCCATAGTCTACTGTTTTTTTAGCGTTTGCGGGCTATCATGATAGCACCTATAATACATGCCAACAACAAGACACTTACAGCCTCAAAGGGGAGCAAGTATTGAAACTTGTCCATGCCTATGAGTGCATGACCTATATCGTTGATAGATTGAATTTCTTGAGTCTCTATCTCGGGCCACTTGTAGGTGAAGAGGGCGTAGGCACACACGGCGGCACCGGCTATTGCAGCTACAAGACCAAGTATGCGTTGTTTGATGCTTTTCTCCTCGGTACACTCGCCGGGCTTGCTGGTGAGTAAGATAGAAAAGACAAATAGAACTAAGATACCTCCGGCATAGACAGCAATCTGTACCGAGCCGAGGAACGTGTAGTCGAGCATGAAATAGATACCTGCTGTCGAGAGAAGAACAAACAGCAGATATGTTGCCGCTCGAAGTATGCGACGGGTGGTTACAGCCAATATCGAGCACACCACAATCACTATCGCAAGCAAGTAGAATATAGCTTGTTGAGCTAAGGGTAAAAGTTCCATATATAGTATTATTCTGATTTTTCTTCTTTATTGACGACCGATGTTGGTTCGGGTCGGTAGTTGAGTTGTTTTACAAGTTTCTCTCTTGTAAATACAGCTTGCTCAAACTCGTTGGTGAACTTAATGGCATTGTGGGGGCAAGTGCTCACACACAGTTGGCAGAAAGTACAACATCCAAGGTCGTACATATAGCGGTCGAGTACGCGCTTGGTTTTACCATCTTCGGTCTCTATTTTTTTAGCTACAATCTCGATGGTATTATTGGGACAGTTGTTCTGGCATATACCGCAAGCTATACACTTGTGGTTGCCCTCCTCATCATAAACAAGAGAGAGTGTAGCACGAAAACGCTCGGGGATTTCGAGTGTCTTGCGATTTTCGGGGTACTCTTGGGTGATTTTACGGCTGAAGAAATATCGGCCTGTAATACTCATACCGGTGAGCAAGCTCCCGATGCCTTTGAATAAAGATGTGAAATAGTTCTTTTTACTTCCCATAAGTTTGTTTGATAGTATACTATCGCTTTTGGTTGTTATTCCTCACGTGTGTGCCCGACCATGAATGTCGGGCCTACACGTAAAGAAAAGTTCAGGTTTATCCTTCAACTTTGCCACCCAATATATCGAGTAGCTCGTTGGTAATACTTTGTTGTCGCAGTTTGTTATACTCCAATTGCAACTCTTCACGCAACTTCTTGGCATTGTCGTTGGCCGACTGCATGGCAAGAACGCGAGCGGCTTGCTCCGAGGCTCTGTTTTGGCAGATACTCTCTTGTAGCGAAGCCAATACCGAGAGGGGGATAACCTCATCGAATATAGTAGTTACATTGGGCTCAAAGAGATAGGGCTTGCTTTCGCCAACGTTGTCGGATGCCTCGGCTATAACGGGCAACATGGTGCGATTGGCAAGTCGTTGTCGGCCCATGCTGAGGAATGCCATGAAGACAATCTCAATGTGGTCCAACTCATCGCAGAGAAATGCTTGTGTGAGTTCATCGCACAGTTGTTTGATTTTCTCACCGCTACTCTTGGCAGTCATGTAGCCTATGTTGGCCACTTTCACAGCCGGGAGTCGCAGTTTGCGACATGCTGCTACCATTTTCTTGCCAATAGGATAGAGAGTAAATGTAGTCTCCTCTCCGTTTTCCTCTTTTATGCGATTGATAGTCTCAAGCATCCGTTTGAACAGCATCATGTTGAAAGCACCGCACAAACCCTCGTCGCTACCTTGCACCACGATACCCACATTCTTTATAGGACGCTCGATGGTGAGGGGCGATGAGTACTCGCTATCGGCAGCCAATAGGTTGTCGATAGTTGCTTGTATTTGGTGGCGGAAAGGCTCTACACGTTGCAATGCTTGCATGGCCTTGTGCATCTTGGCCGATGATATCATCTTCATTGCACCGGTTATCTTCTCGGTGGTCGATACCGAGCCTATTCTACCTTTCAGTTCGCGTATGGATGCCATATCTCAATTATGCCTTATAGCGGTTTGCAACTTCTTTTGCTACCTCGGTGAGTTTGGCGCCAATCTCGTCGGTGAGATTGCCTTTCTTCAACTCGTCGAGTACGTCGGCTTGGTGCTTGGTGTGAAGAACTTGAATGAAGAGACGCTCAAATTCTCCCACTTTATCGGCGGGAACGTTTGCCAACAATCCTTGTGTACCGCAATAGATAATAGCAATCTCTTCCTCAACGGGAACAGGGCTGTATTGCGGTTGGATGAGCATACGCTCGTTCTTGCGACCCTTGTCGATAACCATGGCGGTTACGGGGTCGATGTCGCCACCAAATTGGGTAAATGACTCGAGCTCGCGGAATTGAGCTTGGTCAATCTTCAATGTACCGGCAATCTTTTTCATCGCCTTGAGCTGAGCACTACCACCTACACGCGATACTGAGATACCTACGTTGATGGCGGGGCGAACACCTTGGTTGAAGAGTTTCGACTCAAGGAATATCTGACCGTCGGTGATTGAGATTACGTTGGTGGGGATGTAGGCCGATACGTCGCCGGCTTGGGTCTCGATGATGGGCAATGCTGTGAGCGAGCCACCACCTTTTACCAAGGGTTTCATCACTTCGGGGAGGTCGTTCATTGAAGCGGCTACCTTATCGTTGTCGATAATCTTGGCCGAACGCTCCAAGAGACGAGAGTGGAGATAGAAAATGTCGCCGGGGTAAGCCTCACGACCCGAGGGACGACGCAAGATGAGCGAAATCTCACGGTACGATACGGCTTGCTTTGACAAGTCGTCATAGATAACAAGGGCATGGCGGCCCGAGTCGCGGAAGTACTCACCGATAGCTGCACCGGCCATGGGTGCATAGTAGCGCATGGCGGCCGAGTCTGATGCGTTGGCTGCCAATACAATGGTATATTCCATTGCACCATGTTCGCGCAAGGTGTTTACCAAGGCTGCTACCGACGATGCTTTTTGACCTATCGCAACGTAGATACAGTAGAGGGGCTTGCCGTTCTTGAAGTTCTCACGTTGGTTGATGATAGTATCTATGGCGATTGTTGTTTTTCCTACTTGACGGTCACCGATAATCAACTCACGTTGTCCACGACCTATGGGCACCATGGCGTCGATAGCCTTGATACCTGTTTGTAGCGGCTCCTTAACGGGTTGACGGAAGATTACACCGGGCGCTTTGCGGTCGATAGGCAACAACACAGTGTTGCCCTCGATAGGACCGGCACCATCGATGGGCTCGCCAAGTGTGTTGATAACACGACCCAACAAGCCTTCGCCTACGGGTATTGAGGCGATGTCGCCGGTGCGACGCACGGTCATATTCTCAGTAACCTTTTCGATATCGTTCAGAAGGATTACACCCACGTTGCTCTCTTCGAGGTTCATGGCTACACCACGCACACCGTTTTCAAACTCTACAAGTTCGCTGGCCTTAACATTGTTGAGGCCATATACGTGCGCTACGCCGTCACCTACTTCGAGCACGGTACCTATCTCTTCGAATGAGGCTTGCTTGTCTACCTCTTCGAGTTTGCTTTTGAGTATATCCGATATCTCGTTTGGTTTTATCATAAGATTATTTGTTTAGTAATTTTACGCGCAATTTCTTTAGCTCGTTTTGAATCGAAGCATCGAGTTGCATCGATTCCACGCGCAGTACGAAACCACCGATGAGTGAAGGGTCTATTTGGTACTCAAACTCCAACTCCTTGTCGAGTTGTTTCTTGAGCAGACCCTTGATGCGTTCTATCATATCATCGCACAATGCAGTTGTTGTGATGATGGTTACGCGTGCAATGTTGTTCTCTTGACGATATATGTCTTGATAGGCAAGCATTGTAGCGCGGAAGAAGCTCTCACGGCGATTGAGAATAACCAAGTTTATGAAGCGAAGGATAGCATTATTGGCCTCACTGCCGGCAGCCATCACGAGCAGTTGCTCTTTTTCGGTTGTGCTCAGTGCCGGGTTGCCCATTGCCTTGGTAAGCGCCGGGTGTGTGGCAAATACCTCTTCTATTCGTTGAGTGTCGTTATAGATTTGTTGTGTGCATTGGTGCTCTTGTGCATATTTGTACAAGGCTTTTGCATATCTGCGAGGAATCAATCCTTCGTTCATAATTCTTAGTTTTTATGTTCGAGTTCGTTCAATAATTGCTCTACCATTTCCGCCTGAGCTTTGTCGCCCGCGAGTTCTTTGCGAATAATGTTTTCGGCTATCGTGAGGGCGAATTGGCTCACTTCTTGGCGGAACTGTAGCTCTGCTTCCTTGCGCGATTGCTCGATACTGATGGCGGCAGCGTCAACAAGTTTCTTTGCCTCGGCAGCAGCGGCTTTCTTGGCCTCTTCGATGATTTGTGATTTCATCTGAGCTGCTTCTTGCAATATTTCCATTTGTTGACGGTTGGCCTCAGCGAGAATTGCGCGGGCTTGTGCTTCCGAGTCCTCAAGGCTTGCTTTGGCTGCTTCGGCATACTCTACACCCTTGTCTATGAGTGAGGCACGCTCGTCTACCATCTTGGTGATGGTGGGCCAGGCAAACTTGGCCAATATGGCAAATAATACCACAAAGACCACGAACATCCAAAAGACTAACCCTGCTTCGGGCATGAACAGTTCCATACGGGACGTTTAGGCGAGATTAGAGGAACAATGCGAGGATACAAACAATTACGGCAAACAAGGCAACACCCTCGATAAGAGCCGCGATAACAATCATACTACCGCGTACGTCGCCGGCTGCTTCGGGTTGGCGAGCAATTGCTTCCATAGCCGAGCTACCAATACGACCAATACCAAAACCAGCTGCAATAGCAGCGATACCTGCGCCTACGCATGCACCGATTACTGTGAGGGGTGCGAGTGCTGTCAAAATCATAGCTAACATAATGTTTACTTTTTTATAGGTTAATAATTTATTTTGAATTTTCTTTTTTTACTGTTTAATCGTGATGATGTTCTACTTGCGCCAACGATATGAATATTGTTGACAACATGGTGAATACGTATGCTTGTATGTAACTCACAAGCGTATCGATGATGTACATAAAGAGTGAGAATCCTACCGATAGTATGGTTGTTCCTCCTGCTACAGCTACGCCACC
>JAFZFQ010000039.1 GCA_017555825.1 Bacteroidaceae bacterium
ACTGGATGCAATCCGGGAAATTATCAACACACAAAAAATCAGTTGCCAAATAGAATTATTACAACCTCTTAAAGATGCCGGTATTGAAGTTACTCAAGCGACCTTATCACGCGACTTGAAACAACTCAAAATTGCCAAGGTACCCGACTCTTCAGGCAAATACATTTACACACTGCCCAAAGAAAATGGTATAGGAGCAAACAACATGAAATACACACCGGTCATAGATCATCAACCCTTGGTGGGCATGGGCGGTTTCTTGTCAATTTCATTCTCATACAATTTGGTAGTTGTAAAGACCAGCCCGGGATTTGCCGGTAGCATTGCCTACGATATAGACAACGGACACTGCAAAGAGATACTTGGCACAGTAGCCGGAGACGACACCATACTCATAATCCTTGCCGAAGGCGTGTCGCACGAGGATGCCTACATAGCACTATCACAATATATACCCGCACTGCGCGCGCAATAAGCAAGCACAACAGTCACAGCTCCTACAAGCTATATGGACAGCAAGCAACTCATAGCCTATGCATGCCAGCGACTCGGCATCGCGTCGCTCAACGCCATGCAGCAAGCCTCAATCGACACTTGTCGCGATGCTCGCGATGTGGTATTACTTGCTCCGACAGGTTCGGGCAAGACCCTCGCCTACCTCATACCTCTTTTTACTCGCACACAGCCACAAGCCTCGCGCACACAGGCTGTCATCATTGTTCCCACTCGCGAGCTTGCACAGCAAGTCGAACAAGTAGCACGCACCATAGCATCGGGCTATCGCATCGTGTGTTGCTATGGCGGACACTCATTTCGCGACGAGGCCCGCTCGCTCGAAACCTCTGCCGACATAGTGTTGGGAACGCCCGGCCGACTACTCGACCACGTGCAACGTGGTCGTCTCTCGCTTGAACAGGTAGACACACTTGTACTCGACGAGTTTGACAAGAGTCTTGAGCTCGGTTTTCATAACGAAATGCGCACACTCATTCGCAACATGAAAAAGTTGCAGATGCGTATACTCACATCGGCTACCGACCTGCCCGAAATACCCGACTTTGTAGCCATGAACAACGCTACAAAGCTCTACTACATAGACAATACCCGCAAGACCGAGCAGAAGCAACAGCTCGCTGTGTATCATGTAGCATCGCCCGAAAAAGACAAACTCAACACACTATACGAACTGCTGTGTCGCATAGACGACAGCCCCACGATTATCTTCTGCAACCAACGCGAGAGTGTAGAGCGCGTGGCCGACTTCTTGAAGAAAAAACGTGTGGTATGTGCCGCCTTCCACGGAGGCATGGAGCAACCCGATCGCGAGCGCGCCCTATGCCGTTTCCGCAACCGTAGCACCAACATCTGCGTAGCAACCGACTTGGCAGCCCGCGGACTCGACATCGCCGCCGTAGGCCATGTGATACACTACCACCTACCCCTCGATGCCGAGGCCTACACCCACCGCAATGGTCGCACCGCACGCATGGATGCCACCGGCAATGCCTACCTCATCGTAGCGCCACAAGAGGAGTTACCGCTATATATCGACGACATACGATACCTACGCCTCGACAGCGAGCCCCACGCTCCGGCCACACCGGCTATGGAAACACTGCACTTTGCAGCCGGCAAGCGCGAGAAGTTGAGCAAAGGCGATATACTCGGATTTCTCACCCGTATGTGTGAGTTGCAAGCTGCCGAAGTGGGCCTGATAGAGGTAAAAGACCACTACAGCTATGCCGCTATAGCACGCAACCGCATACACGAGGTGCTCGAAAAAGCCAAAACAGAAAAGATAAAGGGCCGTCGCATAAAGGTAAATCGAGCCTTCTAAGCAACCGACCACACGATCAATATCACAAATACCAAAAGCGATGCGTCACACAGGGTAGACGCATCGCTTTGTTATTCTATCGCACAAGCCTGAAGGGCTCGGCTGTGGTTTTATTTCAAGACACCGAGCTTCTTGCCCACCTTGATAAAGGCAGCAATAGCACAATCGAGGTGCTCACGGTCGTGACCGGCCGAGAGTTGCACACGTATACGGGCTTGATCTTTGGGCACTACGGGATAGTAGAAACCGGTAACATAGATGCCCTCTTTTTGCATCTCGGCAGCGAAGTCTTGCGAGAGCTTGGCATCGTAGAGCATAACAGCGCAGATGGCCGATTGAGTGGGTTTGATGTCGAAACCGGCTTCCAACATCTTGTCGCGGAAGTAGGTAACATTCTCAATCAACTTATCGTGCAAGGCATCGCTGGCTTGCAAGGTGCGGAACATCTCGATACTTGCGCCCACGATAGCAGGAGCAACCGAGTTAGAGAAGAGATAAGGACGAGAGCGTTGACGCAACATGTCGATAATCTCTTTGCGGCCGGTAGTGAAACCACCCATAGCACCACCAAACGATTTACCCAATGTACCGGTAAAGATGTCAATCTTGCCATAGCAGTTGAATTGCTCGGCAACACCACGACCTGTGGGGCCTACAACACCTGCCGAGTGACTCTCATCGACCATTACAAGAGCGTCGTACTTCTCGGCAAGCTCCACAATCTTGTCCATGGGAGCTACGTTGCCATCCATCGAGAATACACCATCGGTAGCGATAACACGGAAACGTTGAGCTTGAGCCTCTTGCAAGCAGCGTTCAAGCTCGGCCATGTCGGCATTGGCATAGCGATAGCGTTTGGCCTTGCACAAGCGCACACCATCGATAATAGAGGCGTGGTTGAGAGCATCGCTTATGATAGCATCTTCTTCGGTAAAGAGAGGCTCGAAAAGACCACCGTTGGCATCGAAGCAGGCGGCATAAAGAATAGTATCTTCGGTATGGAAATATTCGCTGATAGCACGCTCCAACTCCTTGTGAAGGTCTTGAGTACCACATATAAAGCGTACCGACGACATACCATAGCCATGAGTATCCATAGCCTTCTTAGCAGCCTCGATAAGAGCCTTATTGTCCGACAAGCCCAGGTAGTTGTTGGCACAGAAGTTGAGCACCTCGCCCTCGGCACCGGCCACGTTGATACCGGCCTTTTGAGGTGTTGTAATAATGCGTTCTTGCTTATAGAGTCCGGCATCCTTGATGTCTTGCAACTCTTTTGTCAAGTGAGACTTAAATGCGTTATACATAATTTTAGAATTAAAGGTAAATTTTCTTTGCTCCAAAATTAGCTATTTTTCGGGAAAAAACTATATTTGCAAAATAAAATATTAAACAATCGTACCATAAAACCTTAATTAGTCATTTATGAAAAACATTCTTGTTATCGGAGCTACCGGCCAAATAGGTACGGAACTTACCATGAGACTTCGTCAAGAATACCCCGGCGGCAACGTCGTAGCAGGTTATATCAAAGGAGCCGAACCCAAAGGCGCACTTGCCGAGAGTGGTCCTTCGGCCGAAGTAGACATCACCAACGCACAACAAATAGCCGATGCTGTAGATAAATATAAAGTAGACACAATCTACAACCTTGCCGCACTACTCAGTGCAACCGCCGAAGCCAAGCCCCAATTGGCATGGAAGATAGGTGTGGGAGGCTTGTTCAACACCCTCGAAGTAGCACGCGAGAAGAATTGCGCCGTGTTTACACCCAGCTCTATAGGCTCGTTTGGCAAGGGTACACCTCGCGACAAGACACCCCAAGACACTATACAACGCCCCGAAACCATCTATGGTATTACCAAGGTTACAGGCGAGATGCTCTCGGACTATTACACCCGTCGCTTTGGTGTAGATACCCGTTCGGTGCGCTTCCCCGGCCTCATATCGTATGTAGCACCTCCGGGCGGTGGTACTACCGACTATGCCGTAGATATATTCTACTCGGCCGTAAAGGGCGAGACTTTCTATTGCCCCCTCAACCCCGGCACATTTATGGACATGATGTATATGCCCGACGCCTTGCGTGCAGCTATCGAAATCATGGAGGCCAACCCCGACCGCCTCATACACCGCAACTCGTTTAACGTTACATCGATGAGCTTCGACCCCGAAATCATCTACAAGAAAATATGCGAGTATGTGCCCGGCTTCAAGATGGAATACAAGCACGATCCCTTGCGTCAAGCCATTGCCGACTCATGGCCCAACTCGCTCGACGACACCTGCGCCCGCGAAGAGTGGGACTGGAAGCCCGAGTATAACCTCGACAGCATGGCAGTAGATATGCTCAAGCAACTGCGCTTGAAATTTGGTATTGAAAAGTAACTACATACACATACAAAACTATCGACGGAGGCGTGAAGCCTCCGTTTTTTATATATAATAAATGTGTAAATATTATATATATAACAATAAATATGCGTATATTTGCACATATATTTGTATTTACTGAAATATACACCTTCAAGTAGGTGACAACAGAGATAAGAATGGAGGATTTTAAGAAGTATCTTGCAGAAGAGGCTGAGTACAAATTGTCGGACGAGACAATGGATTTGTTCTGCTCGTGCATGGAAGAGGTGCACCTCAAACGATATGACTACATGATAAAGAGCGGCGATATGGACAACAACATATATGTCGTTAAAGATGGTATAATACGTCGCACTCACGAAGTAGGCGACAAGATTATGACCAACAGTTTTGCCATAAAAGGCTCGGTACTCATATCGTGGCACTGCTACTACTACAATCAACCCTCTTATTCACAGTTTCAGGCTTGTTGCGACACGGTATTGATGAAGATATCAAAGACCAAGTTTGACGAGTTGATAGCGACCTCGCACGAGTTTGCACAATGGGCATTGAGCCTTGCACACGGCACTCTCTACTACCAAGAGTTCAAGTCGAGAGCTATCAAGGGTACAGTCAAGGAGCGATATATATCGCTCATAAAGGGACGCCCCGAGATTATACAAAAAGTACCTCTCGGATTTATCGCATCATACCTGGGCATTACACAATCGCATTTGAGCCGCATGCGCAACGAGTTGGCAAAAGAGAAATGAGCCACAACAAGACAGCGCAACACACTATACAACAGATAGATACAAACGGGTCGCATAGAATATATCGACCCGTTTTTTGATGTACATCAAAAAAGAATTTGAGGTATTGCAGAAGCAAAAAAAGTGTTATAATTTTGTTGCCGTAATGAAAAACAACTATCAATAGACTACAAACCTATTCGTAAATAATAACTAACTCTTATACCAAACACTTTTATGAAAAAACTCTACATCGTCTCACTTTTATCATTGTTTGCAATGAGCTCATTGTCAGCTCAAGAGACAACCGTATTGCCCAGCAAGGCAAAATACGAATCGCCCGCTATGGCCAAAGACGCCCAAAACAGCGCTATGTATGCAATGCCCGAGGTATTGCGCAACCTTGGTGCTAAATCGGTTGAGAACAAACCCGTGTGCAGCCTCTTGGCTCGTCACAAATCTATCAACGATGGCGCATTCTTGTGGGCTCCCCTCGGTGTTCCCGTAAAATATCTCGACCAATCAACCGGCAACCCCACAGCATGGGAATGGACAGTGCCCGGTGCCAAAAATGAAACAGAAACAACTCAAAACATTGAGGCTACATATATTCAAGAAGGTCTCTATGACATGCCTACTCTCAATGTAACATACGCCGACGGCTCAAACAGCTCGTACACTCCTGCTATGAGCATGACATCGGCCGGTGGCAATGAGAAAATCAAAACCGGTGGTACAGTAGAAATCACTACTATCGACATGCGTTATCACGATAGCTTCGGTGGTCTTGACGAAACTGCTACTTATATGTTTGGTGCCAACACCTATAACGAAGGCACATCACAAGGCTATGTAGGTGGTACCAACAATACTCAAGTAGTAGGTTGGGGTAACCTCTTTATGATTGCCCAAGACGATGCCTACCTCGATGGTGTAAACATCTACCTCCACCACAAACCCACTAAGTATGAAGAGGGTGCAAAAATCAGATTGCAAGTATGGTTGCCCAATATTACCGAGAGCGCCGTTCTCTTTACTTACCTCCCCCTCGAAGCTACTTACATTCCCTTTGAGGACTTCAAAGCCGATGGCGAAGATGGTGCATGGGCACTCACATACGACGGTGCTGTAGCCAACATCAAGTTCGAAATACCCATCGACCTCTATGGTAAACCCTACTTCTTCGTATCGGTAGAAGGTTTCTCACAAGATCCCGAGACAGAAGACTTCTGCTTGCTCGCCGACGTTAAGGGTCCCAAACTCTCTGAAATGGACCAATACAACCTCTTGGCTCACAACTCATTTGGCCGCATGGAAGGTGAGTATGACTACCTCCGTCCTATCTCAAACTACGGTGGTGGCAACGGTAGCTTCGCCATCTGCCCCATTATCTCTTCAGGTATTAAATCGATAGATCCCGAAGATGGAGCCGTAGAAAGCGTAAAATTGCCCTCATTCAACGCCGGTGCCAACAATGGCAACATCGTAATAATGAGCGCCGAGGCTTGCCAAGTAGGTGTATATGACATCTCGGGTAAACTCGTAATGACTGCACAAGCCAACCAAGGCGAGACAGTGCTCAATGCACAAGCTCTCAAAGGCGGTGTATATATCGTACGCGCAAGCAACGGTAACGCAGTGAAAATTATTAAATAAAACATAGAACAATCAACTTAACCAAACAATCATGAAAAAGATTTTTACATTATTGGCTGCCTTCATCGGCTTGTCAATGTTTATGAGCGCTTCGGCTTATGAACACACTTGGAAATTTGTAACCGCAGGTGACGGTAGTACATACGCCATCGACGCCGACGGCTCATTGTGGGGCTGGGGCTGGAACGAGAGCGGTCAGCTCGGTCTCGGTACAGGCTCTGACGAGCGTACAGCAGTTCCCATGAAAATTAGCGACGAAAAATGGTCTTATGTAGCTTCTGGTCAAGCATACGCATTCTTCATCAAAGAAGATGGTACTCTCTGGGCTGCCGGTGACAACTCAAAAGGTGTACAAGGTACAGGTGACGGTCAAAGCCACAAAGAACTTATACAAATTGGTACTGACAACGACTGGAAATATGTAGCTGCTACTCGTTTCTTCGGCCACACTGCATTTGCCATCAAGACCAACGGTACATTGTGGGGCTGGGGTGAAGGCGAATTTGGCGCACTCGGTACAGGCAACTTCTCAAACAAACCCACTCCCGTACAAATCGGTACTGACACAGACTGGGTAGAAGTAAGCGTAGGTGTATCTCACGGTATGGGTATCAAAGCCGACGGTTCAATGTGGATGTGGGGTTGGAACGAACGTGGCCAGCTCTCAACTATGACCGATGGTACCGGTAGCAACTTCGTGAAGACTCCCAAACAATTTGGTACAGAAACAGACTGGGTGAAGGTATTTGCCGTAAACCAATCTTCATACGCTATCAAGAAAGACGGTTCGCTCTGGGCTTGGGGTTACAACAACGACGACCTCTTGTTTGGCTACCAAAGCAACGACACAATGTCTATCAAAGAGCCCCGCAAACTCGATATCGAAGGCAAAGTAGCATTCGTTAGCGGTTGCGAGAACGTACGTGTAGTAGGTATTGGCGAGAATGGCGTTGTTACTAAGGTATTGGCTTGGGGTAACAACAACGACGGTGCTCTCGGCGATGGCAAAGGTGTATCTATCGACCTCGCTCAAAGCCCCATCTCTTACTACCCCGTTGAGGTAAAACTCCCCGCCGGTATCAAAATCACTCAACTCGCTTCTGGCCAACGTTACACTAACGTTCTTACCGACGAAGGTCGTATCTACGCATGGGGTACAAACCGTGCAGGTCAATTGGGTAACCTCGTTGCTCGCGACCAAATGACATTCTCTACTACTCCCCTCATATCGGGCGAGGTAGTTGACACAGACGGTACATTCACTTTCGACGCTACAGCTATTCCTTCAGGCGTATCTTCAGCCAAAAAACTTATCTTGACTGGTGAGTGGGATACTAAAGGCTTCCAAGCTCTTACCCTCTCAATCGGTAACAACGCCGGCTTCCCCCCCGCTGGTAACACTTCTATCGAAGAGGTTGATATGAGCCAAATCACTGTTGCTCCCAACACTTCTATGTATGTAGAATTGGGTACAAGCATGAACGGTGTATTCCAAGGTTGCCGCTCTATCAAGACTGTGAAGATGCCCGCTGCCGACCAAGCTGCCAACTTCGTAAGCCTCCGTTCAGCATTCCAAAACTGCTCAAGCTTGGAAGCTATCGACTTGACAGGTTGCAAAAACGTGACAAGCTTCACCGATACATTCTTCGGTTGTGCTGCATTGAAATCGGCCGATATCTCTAACTGCGAGTGCATCGCTGCTTCAGAGAGTATGTTCGACTGCTGTACTTCTATCGAGACTATCGTCCTTCCCAAGTCACTCGTTATCGAGAAATTCTTCTTCGGTGACAACCAAGCTCTCCGCTTGATCGACTGGTCACGTTTCGAAGGCACTGAAGCTCCCCAATTCACTACATCAGTATTCTGGGATGTATTCCAATACATCAACGACTTGAGCGTTATCACTCTTATCGTACCCGATGCTGCTGTATCACTCTTCACTTCTGACGCCAACTGGTCAAGACTCAATGTTAAAGGTGCTACAGGTGTAAGCAACATCACCAACGACAACGTAGCTCGCGATGTATACAACTTCAAGGGTCAATACATCACAACATTGAAACCCGGTGTAAACGCTGCCGACGTTCTTGGCAACGGTCTCTACATCGTAGGTGGTGAGAAGATGATTATCAGAAAGTAAAATTTTCTTCATAGGTAGTACTTCTTATTAGTACAAGGGTCGCGCCGCGAGGTGCGACCCTTTTTTATTATTAATGTACGATAAAATATAACAAGGCACCAACCGTTTTGTCAGAACGTAGAAGATACTCGATACTGCTTAAGTGCGATTTTTTTTGCAGATTTATTGTTTTTCTTTTTATTTATTTCATACATTTGTAGACTCAATGCCTTGACGGATTGTAGCGACAGTCCCTGCATTGTGCTTTTTTTTAATTAGGTGTTATTGATATTATCTTCCATTCTCAAATTTGGCGATTTGAATCTATATTGAAGATGATAGACGGTAGCACCTACATCGGTTGTCTATACTGCTACCGTGCGGTAGCGCTATAGCCATATCCGGTGTGGGGCTGTTGTCTTGTCTAATATAGGGGTTCGCCAAAACCTGAGAATGAGATAAGACGGTGCAATCTCCACACCTTTTTTATATCCTATTGTTGGCGAAACGCGGTACAAAAATATTTCATGTCCAAGTTGGGAGATTGGGAGGACAAGCCAATGGCATACAATTATTACTAACCCAATAAACCCCAAAACATGAAAAGACGTTTTCTTAAATCACTGCTATCAATAGCATGCCTATTGTGCAGTATCGGTATTCAGGCCCACGACTTCGAGGTTGATGGTATTTATTACAACATTTGTTCCGAAGAGGACAAAACGGTTGCTGTAACATCTGGAACCAATAACTATACCGGCAATGTAATAATCCAGGAAACGGTTACTTACTCCGGTAATACCTATAGTGTTACTTTGATAGAAAGTTTTGCTTTTTATGATTGCACAGGCTTAACTTCTATCACCATCCCCAATAGTGTTACTTCGTTAGGAATGTGGGTTTTTTATGGTTGCACCGGCTTGACAGAAATACGTGTAGAGGCTATTACACCGCTTACAATAGACAGTAACACATTTGAATATGTTAGGAAATCTATTCCTCTATATGTTCCTGCGGGATGTGGTGAAGCTTATCGCTCGGCCGACTATTGGAGTGAGTTTACCAATATACAAACTCAACCCTCGGTGCAATTTGTATACAACGGCAAAGTGCTTGAAAATGGTGCTGTTGTTGAAGTAACTGAGTTTGATGAAGAACAAGGTGTAATGCCTTGGCACGTTGAGTTCAAAAACAACACAAGTGCCGACGTTGAGGTTGTTATGTCATACAAAAGCTATGAGAATAAATACGCCGATTTGATGGGTATGGGCTTCGGCGATGGTCTTAGCATGTGTACTTCGCAAGCTGTTTCCGGTGTGACTGCTACAGCCCCCGCTTTCTATGTAGACGCCGAGGGTAACCCCGACTGCGGTACTTTCCACACTTCTTTCATGATTATGTCTAACAATAAAGGTTTTGGTGGCTATCAAGATGCTTATATCAAAGCCGACTATATGTTGGTAAATAAAGCAAACGAAGATGACTTGACTTATGTAACAGTTATCTTCGACTATGCTAAGTATGTAGCTGCTGTAAACAAAGCCGGTGTTGGTGGTATCTACTATCAATTTATTGCCGAAAATGAAGTGGAAGTAACTTACTACGGTGTTGATAAATCTAATGTGCCTGATGAATACAAATACACCGGTGCTGTGGTAATCCCCGAAACGATTACTTACTCTGGTAATACCTACAGCGTTACTTCGATAGGTGATCATGCTTTCAGTGAATGTACCGGACTGTCAGAGATAACTATCCCCAACAGTATTACTTCGATAGGTGATAATGCTTTCAGGGGTTGCGATGGCTTGACAGAATTATGGGTAGAGGCGACTACTCCGCCTACGATTCTACCTAATACATTCGATGGAGTTTATAAATCTATCCCTGTATATCTTCCGGCTGGATGTGGCGAAGCGTATCAAAATGCTGTATATTGGAATGAGTTTAGCAAACTTATAGAACTTGAGCCGGAAGTTGTTGTACCTCAAATTGGCGATAAAATTACTGTTGATGGTATTCACTATCAACTTACTGCCGAAAATGAAGTGGCCGTAACTTACTATGGGGATGGTCGGGATAATATACCTAATAAGTATAAATATTCAGGTACAGTTGCAATACCCGAGAGTGTTACTTACAACGAAAGTACTTACAGTGTTACTTCGATAGGTGAAGAGGCTTTCAAAGGTTGTACCGGATTGACAGAGATTACTATCCCCAATTGTGTCTCTACAATTGGTTATAGTGCATTTTATTATTGTACCGGATTGACAGAAATTTCTATTCCTAATAGTGTTACTAAAATATTGGATAGCGCATTCTATGGTTGTACCGGTTTGACAAAGATTCGTGTTGAAGCTAGCAATCCGCCCTATGTTGGTGTGTGGGGATTTGAAAATGTAGATAAAACAATCCCTGTATATGTTCCTATAGGATGTGTAGATGCATATAAATCGAATTATCCTTGGAATGAATTTTATATCATTACAGACAGAGACATTGTAGGAAAAAAATTTGAAAGCAATGATATTTTTTACCAAATCACGGCTGAAGATGAAGTATCTGTAGCACAAAAGGGCTATAGCGGTTCGATAGTAATTCCTGAGAGTGTTATTTACGAGGACGTTACGTACCGTGTCACTTCGATAGGTCCCGAAGCTTTCAACGGTTGCTCCGAATTAACAGCTGTTACCCTCCCCAATAGTCTTACTTCGATAGGTAATGGGGCTTTTAGCGGATGCGGCAGATTGGCAGAGATTACTATCCCCAATAGTGTTACTTCGATTGGTTCTGGTGCATTTTTAGAATGCTCTGCTTTGAAAGAAATTACCATACCTAACGGCATCACCACAATATGTTCTAGTACTTTTGCTTTTTGCAACTTGACATCTATCACAATCCCCAGCAGTGTCACTACAATTGACGATAGTGCATTCTATGGTTCTGTGAACAAGATTTATATAAGCGACCTTGCGGCATGGTGTAATATTGTATTTGCAAACGAATATGCCTATCCTAATGGTAGCTTATACTTGAATGGAGAGTTGATAACAGACCTTGTCATTCCGAGCAACGTCACTTCAATAGGTAATTATGCATTCTATTGTTGTTCGCAATTAAGTTCTGTTACAATTGGTAACAGTGTCACTTCAATAGGTGATAATGCTTTCAGCGGTTGTACCGACTTGACAGAGATAACTATCCCCAATAGCGTCTCTACAATTGGCAATTATGCATTCTATTGTTGTTCGCAATTAAGTTCTGTTACAATTGGTAACAGTGTCACTTCAATAGGCAATAATGCATTCTATGGTTGTTGTAACCTAACATCTATTAATATCCCCAACAGTGTCACTTCGATAGGTACCGGTGCTTTCAATGGTTGCTCCGAATTAACTGCTGTTACCCTCCCCAATAGTCTTACTTCGATAGGTAGGAGTGCTTTCTACGGTTGTAGTGGATTGAAAGAGATACGAGTTGAGGGAGTTATTCCTCCAAGTGTTGAACGCTATGCTTTCAATGGAGTTGATAAATCTATCCCTGTATATGTCCCCGCAGAATCTGTAGAGACATATAAACGAACAAGTGGATGGAGTGATTTCACAAATATACAATCGATAGCAGAAGACAACTATCTTCGCTCCGAAGAAGTGATAGCGGTAGGATATAATGGTGTAATGTCACAGATGCCCATTCCTATGAATGTTGAATTGGTAAATAAAGCCCCAATTTCAAGTATTCAATGTGATGTATACCTTCCCGAAGGTTTGTCTATAAAGAATTTTGCTGCAACATTAAGCAATCGAGCCACTGACAATCATACAATTTCAGTATCGAAACTTTCCAATGGTGCTATCCGTATATTGATTATGTCAATGACAGCAGCAGCTATTGAAGGAAATGATGGTGAATTATTTACACTATGGTTGATAGCAAACGATAATTATAATTCTGAGTCGGTAATTACTATCCGTAATATCGTGATGACCGATACAGATGTAATAGAGTATACCCCCCAGGATGTAGTAGTAAAATGTAGTGTTCGTGGTTCTATATTGGGTGATGCCAATGGCGATGAAAAAATAAACGTAACAGACATTGTACTCCTTGCCAAGTATATCCTCAACGACTATAACGAAACTTTTGATACAGTTGCAGCCGATGTAAATCAAGACGGAAAGATAAACATTAGCGATATTGTAGCAATAGCCAACATGATATTGTGGGGCGATGGAGCTGCAAATGCGCCTGCACGCGAGGAGCAAACCCCAGGAGAAATGAGCATGGAAAATGCTATAATAGCACAAGGCTCAACAACTACAATACCTCTCTTGCTCGACAATGTAGCCTCTTATACAGCATTCCAAATGGATGTAACATTACCCCAAGGCCTCGATATAGAAGATGTAGCTGGTAGCGTGCGAATGGAGAGTACACACAATCTGATGTGGAGCGAAGTAGCCGATGGCATAATTCGCATTATTGCCTTTGCAACCAACAATAGCGTGATAGATGGTAATGAGGGTGAATTACTCAGTCTTACACTCCGAGCTGACAATCAATTTGCAGGTGGAGAAATATCGGTGAGCGAAGCCCTCTTTGTAACACGTGGAATGACCGCTCACAACTTAGAGAATATTGCAGTAAGAGTATCTGCGCCGAGCAAATTAGCGAGCAATAGGGAGTCTTGTCGCATCTATACAACCGGTAGTACTATTGTGATAGATAGCCCCGTGGCACAAGAGGTACGAGTGAGTAGCTTAGATGGCGTTGTGAAAACCGTAGCCTTGCAACCCGGTCGCAACGAGATACCCATGCAACAACAAGGCATATACATTGTTGTAGTGGGCTACGAAGCTAAGAAAGTGGTAATAAAGTAATAATTATAAAAAAACAGTGAAATGATGAAAAATAGAAAATTATTTATGATGAGCTTGCTATCGTGTATAGCACTCACAATGCAAGCCGAAAGACTTTACATTGAAGACTTTGGCATTTCACCAGGCGAAACAAAAACAATGAGCATTTGCCTTGAGAACGAACTGACTTATGTAGGCTTTCAGTTCAATATGATTTTGCCCGAAGGACTGTCTATTTCTGTCGATAGTCCAAAATCTTATCTCACAGAGCGGACCCAAAATCAAACCTCTTTCAGTATCGGTCAAAACGGCAACAAATATACATTCCTGGCTTTTGCATTTCCTTTAACGGATATAACAGGTAATAATGGTGCAATTCTAAATCTTGAAGTTACCGCATCGGAAGATATGGTTGTGGGTAGCAATCATATTATAGAATTTACCGAGATAACCTTTCAGACCGAAGATGATGCAGTCATGTGGGAAGTTGCAAGTTTGGAGCAAACTGTAACTGTTGTAGAAGCCCCCGCCGAGCCCGACAACCGCTTCTATATCGAGGACTTTGAGATAGAGGCTGGTGGCACATATCGCTTGCCCTTCAACCTTACCAATAAGGGCGTATTCAATTGGTTTACCGCCACACTTACTTTGCCCGAAGGCCTCTCGTTTAGTGGTAAATTGACCTATAATGAAGCTCGCGTTACAGGTTCTAAAATATACGACGACACTGAATATCCTGCAGATGGTAGCAAAGTCCTCAACTTAGACTTCTCGGCACGTAATGATTTTGAAGGAACAGAAGGCGCATTGGTATACCTCAATATCGTAGCCGATGCCGACTTTACAGGCAATGCCACCATTACACTCACCGACATTATTTTTTATGATGCCGGCGAAGTAGAGTATCCCTTAGAGGATATAAGTTGTGTAGCCACACTTCCTGCTATTGAAAGCAACGAAGTAGAGTTGTTGGTACAAAACTCTTACTACAACAATCTGACCCTTTACTTAACCAAGGGTGCTACACAGAAGTTGAAGATTGAGTCGACAGATGAATACTTTGAACTTAACACTATACTCTTCAACGGAGAAGATGTAACCGAAGATTTTGTAGAGGGTGTTTACACTACACCTGCTATCGAAGAGAACTCGGTACTCAACATCAGCTTTACTATCCCCACCGCACAAGATGCTCCTATGCAAAACAGCCGTATAAAAGCCTATGGCCACCGCGGTGATGTAGTAGTAACAGGTTGCGAACGTGGTGAGAGCATAGCGATTTATGACGTAGACGGTGTATTGCTTCGCACCATGTACGCCACCGGCAATGTGATGCGCATAGCAATGCCTACCGATGCTATATATGTAGTAAAAGCCGCCGATGCCGCGGTGAAAGTGGCGTTGTAAAAATATCGCGAAAATTTATAATATAGTTAATAATACAGAGGTCGTATCAACGAGATGTTGGTACGGCCTCGTTTGTTATTTTGGACAAAAGAA
>JAFZFQ010000040.1 GCA_017555825.1 Bacteroidaceae bacterium
AATACACAATACTCGGTCTGTGTGCCATTGAGCGATATAGAAGGTATTTCGCGCTCCACAACATCTATACGCATCTCCTCACTATCCGAGCCATACTTGGTTGTAACTTCGAGAGTTACATAGTATGTACCTATTTCATTCGTTACGAAAGTGAATGTAGAATCGGTTACTGACTGTATATAACCATCGTAATTTTCGACACTCCACAAGTAAATAGCATCCTCAACATTCAGGTACGAAGGTGCAATAGTCACGGCACGACCGGGCTTGGTTGTATAGATACCTGTAGCATTATCCAACTCAATTTCAGGAGGGAATTTCGATGTAATAATATCATCTTTGTTGCACGAAGACAACATTATGACAAGAGATAGTAATGTAATTATTTTTTTCATAATGATTACGATGTAGTTGTTTGAAGTTATTGGGTTGTACTTAAAAGGGAATGGTTGTACCGACATATCGCACGCCGGTACAACCAAATGTTCTCAAAGCAAATTTTATACACTTAATCTATTGGTTCATTTTTAAAATCTTACAGCGACATCATCGTATGCAAAGTAGGCAGGACAATTCAATCCATAGCTACCACTTTGGTCTTCACTTGCGCCTAAGTTAAATTCGATGCGAACCACTGCACCCAACGACGAAAGGTCAAATTTTTCCCATGTAGTAATACACTTGCCATCTTTACACAGATAGAATTCTGCAACACCTGTATTGTTATCCTCGGCATCAAATCCATAGGCTATAATCTTTACATAGGTAGTTTCAGTAGCCGGCATATTGAAGCCATCACCATAGGTAAGCGAATTAAGAACATAATTGATATTAGTTACATACATGTGATCAACCACACGAGCTACACCATCGGCAAAAGCTATCGAAGGACAATGTGCGCCATAACCCAATGATGAGTTAAAGTCGTCAACATATCCATTGTGAACACAGAAGTTAGATGAACCATTGTGACCGCCTATCGGATTGGCAAATTGCAATTCGTACCATCCATAACTACCCTCAGGAAGATTTTGATAATCAGCTATCACATAATTAGATATAGCATGACCACCACCCCAATAAGGTGTTACAAAACTATGAGTCAACTCGGTATTATTCTCGTCATACCAGGTATACAATCCACCACTAAAGTCGTATGTCAAAGGACCATTATATTGTTGGCTGTCGATCAAGTCGCTCCATTTATTGATTGTTACACCTGCATAATCGAGCATATAAGGAGTAAATCGTGCATCGGCATCCTCGAATGTGAGAATGCGCAATTCTATTTCTTTTACTTTAACCTCAATCTTAACAATGATACTCTTGTTGTTTTCCGAAACAAGATTTATAGCAATAACTCCATTTTGCTCGGCACAAGTATGTTCTGCAACAGGAGCAGTAATATAGAGCGAGTCATTCTCATAATTTACACGCCAACCGTCGGGTTTCGATATTGAATAGTTGGCCACATTGGTTGCAGTAACAAGATAACTGATAGTTTGTCCATGCTCAAAGAGGTTTAACTCTTCAATACCTTCTACTATAAAAGAGGGAGCTGAAGAGTCATAGCGAGGTACAATAATTTCAGTTCCGTCATAGAGTACAAATATTACATAATCGGCATTTGAGGTATCGACACTTCTGAAATAAGCATCGCCATTTGAGCCATCATATCCGTCACGACCTTGAGCGATGACACCTGTTGACTCCCAAGTCTTTCCTCCATCTATCGATATTTCCCACTCCTTGGTAGTAGGGTTGACACGTACTTGCGGAGCTATGGCATCTTTACCATCTTGACCGTCTTTACCATTTTCGCCATCTTGACCATCTTGGCCATTTTCACCATCTTGTCCATCCTTACCATTGGCACGCACTCTCTCGCCGTCGACCATAAGCCACTCGCCATCGATAGTCCAATAATAATTGCCATCAGTATCTTGCTTAACCGATACGATAGGAGCATTGGCATTCACACCATTGGTAATAGTAGCAGTTGTGCCATCCGAGAATTGGATAACATATCCTTCGGCAGTTTGTGTAACAGACTCTACAGTAACTTGATTTTGTAGAGCTGTTATCAATGCTTGCAATGCATCGATGTTTTTGTTGGCATTTTTTACTGCATTTTCCAGTACAGTTACACGTTCAGTAACATCCTCGACAGCACCCCATAGGTCGGTGTCATCATACTCACAGCTGGCAAAAGATAAGCCAAGCAGAGCTACACTTAATAATAAAAATTTTTTCATAATAGGTTATTTATTAAAAATTAAAAAAAATATCGCATTCGGCTTTACGGCAGAATACGATACACCTATTATGGTTCAAAACTTTATCAATAGTATATATGTGCAGAGAATATATAGATACGGCCATGTATCTTCTATACACATCATGCTACCAAGCAATTATATATACAGCAATTAAATAAGTTTTGATTTGACCCGTATCCTGCAGGTTTAAATCCCTAAACGCACAGGTAGGTCTTCTGACTTATCCCGTCTGTTGAGCCTTCCCGGTATTACCCAGTGGCTAAGAATTCGACAGACTTACATTCCTAATGGAATAGGACTTACAGCAACAGGTATTGTTCCGGATTTACACCGGATTCCCTTTTAACCCCTCACGAAGGTTTTCGATTGAGGCTCCTATGCGATTGCAAATATAGACAAAAAAATATCACACAATCTTAATTTTGTATGATATTTTTAAATTATTTTTTATAACAGTCGAATTATTAATCTATTACAATCACTCCTCCTCAACAATTGCATCGTCATCTTCAAAGGCATCGTCATCTTCGGCTGTATCTTCGGGCTCGAAGAATGTAAGGCCTTGTACTTTTTCGAGGCGGGCGCATAGGCGCGGTATACCCGATCGACGCAGGCGTAACGACATCTCACAATCCATCTCAAAGGTCTGCGACAAGACTGTGGGTTGCTCCTCTTTGACAATACGCATCACATCGTTCATCAAGGGATATTCAAATCGAATGTGTACAGTATCTTCGACCAATCGTTCTACTATATTACACTGAGCAATGGCATCGGCCGCAGCTTGTTTGTAAGCAACGATAAGTCCGCCCGTTCCCAACTTGATACCACCAAAATATCGCACTACTACAATAAGTATATCGGTGAGATTGTTGGAGTTGATCTGTCCCAGAATGGGTTTTCCGGCAGTACCCGACGGCTCGCCATTGTCGTTGGCACGAAAACAGGTGCGCTCGTGACCTATCATATAGGCCCAGCACACATGGCGTGCATCGTAATACTCCTTACGATACATTTCTATATACTCACGCGCCTCGCTCACCGACGATACGGGTATAGCGAAAGAGAGAAAACGACTCATTTTCTCTTTAAAAACTGCTTCGCCCGAGGCTTCGATGGTAAGATAGGTATCTTGCATGTGAGTGAATAATTATATGTTCCCGAGCTGCCAACTACGAGAGTTGGCAGCTCGGATGATTTATCAATCTACTTGATGAAGGTCGTGACCCATGCGTTCTTTCTTGGTGTGCAAGTAGCGGTGGTTGTGGGGGTTGGGTTTCACCTCGATGGGTACATTCTCAACAATCTTCAAGCCATACCCTTCGAGGCCTACTCGCTTGGTAGGATTGTTGGTCATGAGGCGAATGTTGCGCACGCCAAGTTCGCGCAAGATAGAAGCACCCGAACCATAATCGCGTTCGTCGGCCTTAAATCCGAGGTGCAAGTTGGCCTCGACAGTATCCATACCCTCCTCTTGCAACTTGTAGGCACGTATCTTGTTCATCAAACCAATACCGCGACCCTCTTGGCTCATGTATACGAGTACACCCTTGCCTTCGTCCGATATTTTGCGCATTGCTTCGTGCAATTGCTCACCACAGTCGCAACGCTTAGAACCAAAGATATCGCCTGTCATACAAGACGAGTGCATGCGCACGAGTACAGGCTCATCGGGCTCCCACTCGCCCTTTACAAGTGCTACGTGCTCTACGCCATTGCTCACTTGACGGAAAGGTATGAGGCGGAATTCGCCCCACTCGGTGGGCATAGCAACCTCGTCGCCACGCTCGATAACAGTCTCACGTTGCAAACGATACTTGATAAGGTCGGCGATAGCAATAAGTTTCATATCGTACTTCTTGGCCATCTCATAGAGTTCGGGCAGACGTGCCATTGTACCATCTTCGTTGATAATCTCGATAAGTGCAGCAGCGGGATAGAGACCAGAGAGGCGAGCCAAGTCGACAGCAGCCTCGGTGTGACCGGCACGTGCCAACACGCCCTTAGAACGAGCACGCAAAGGATTGACGTGTCCGGGACGTCCAAAGTCGGTGGGCTTCATAGTGGGATCAGCCAACGAGCGAATGGTGATAGCGCGGTCGCTCATTGACACACCTGTAGTACAGCCGGCACCTACGCGATCGACAGTAACGGTAAAGGGTGTGCCCAGCAACGAGGTGTTGTCCGACACTTGCATATCCAACTCCAACTCGCGACAGCGGTCTTCGGTAATGGGGGTACACAATACACCACGACCTACGGTAAGCATAAAGTTTACCTTCTCGGGGGTAATTTTCTCGGCAGCAATGATAAAATCACCTTCGTTTTCACGGTCTTCATCATCAACTACAATTACAAACTTGCCTTGACGGAAATCCTCAAGAGCTTCTTCAATAGTGTTGAGTACAATTTTTTGGTTGTCCATAGTTATAGTATTTTTATTTATTCGTTTTTACGGGCACGTTGCAACAGTACCACCAACTCGTCATTGGCACTGCACACGGCCTCTACATTATGTCTGAGGTGAATATATTTTTTCTTTGCAATCACATATACTGGCAATCCCACGGGAGCCAACACCATGAGTATAATATCGATGGGCTTGATGCGCAAAGGCGCAAGTATACGCTCGGGATTAAGCACCGGATAATCCATCAACTTGGTTGTTATGAGGTTGTTGGTAGTCTCTGATGTATATGCCACCAATGCCTCGACCGACGTGGCTATGCTACGCAAAGCGTCGAGGTTATAGCCCTCCAACCAATAAGAGAAGTAATTGACTTTGGGTTCTGTATTGAGATACTCACGACACTGTGCTGTGAGCGCCTGAGCCTTGTTCTCGGCCACCGATAGTTGCATCTCGGCCATTACTATCTCCTTGTGCTCTACTCTACGCACCTTGTCACGACCCAAAATGTAACGGAAAAAGTCGGCATAAAGATCCAAGTTGAGCACCGCCGAGTCTTTGGTGGCACGCGATGTAAGGAATACACCCAACGGCAACAATACCGCCGAGCTAAGCCATATACCTTGCCACACAGGCCACACGCCATCGCGCGCCAATTTGTAGCCGGTATTGTCAATTATATAGTATACAATAAAGAGTATTACCGACACAACAATAGGTACACCCAAGCCTCCTTTGCGTATGATAGCACCAAGCGGTGCTCCTATAAAGAAGAATATGAGGCAAGCCAAAGAGAGGGTAAATTTCTTCATCAGCTCTATCTCATGACGACGCTTGACGGTGTGCTTATCACTAAGTGTAAGTGAACTGAACTCGTAGTTGTTCTTGATGGTATTGGCTCGCTCTATAGCACGCGACACATATAGCTGACGACGCTGGTTGTTGCTACCCTGCCATAGCGAGTCGAGGTTGGTAGCCAATGCTGCGTCATGCTCTCGCTTGAGGCGGTTGGCTCTTTGTGTTGAATCTTTAGGCAGATTGTTATTGGCTATAGAAAAATAGGGGGTGCTTTTGAGGCGTTGTGCATAGTCATTGCCCAAACTGTCGACTATGTGATTGAGCGAATCGATCGATGTGCGCAACTCGCTATAGTTCTTGCCCACATATTGACCAGCCATCAGATTATCATCAAGGCGATTGAAGTTACCATCAAATGGTATGAGCAACTCTTTCTTAGAGAATGTCTCGCGACGATAAGGTATGTTGGTATAGGAGTTGGTTCTATCCGACTTGAGATTTTCAAATGACTCGCCACTATACAATGTCAACACGACATGTTTTTTGTCGGCCGTGGTTTTGAGTCGACCCGAGTCGGCCATCACAATCATCGCATTGTCAAATCCTTGCGACATGTCATATATCATCATCTCCTGGAGCAAGCCATCGTCGTGATTTTTGGCGCCTACATACAGGTTGTAGCCACTTATTTGATCATAGAAAACACCCTCGGGTATATCCAACTCGGGCGACTTTTGTCGCATCGAATATAGCAGGGTCCACATCTTGACTTGAGCCTGAGGCAACACATCGTTTTGGAAAAAGAAAGCCAACACCGATATTACCGCAACCAACAAGATGAGCGGTCGCATGACACGCAACAACGATACACCAGCAGCCTTGATAGCCAACAGTTCGAGTTTCTCGCCCAAATTGCCAAAGGTCATGAGCGAAGCCAACAAGATAGAGAGCGGTAGCGAAAGGGGCACCATAGTGAGTGCCGCATATAGAAATAGCTCTAAGAGTACCGACATTTCAAGACCCTTGCCCACCATTTCATCGACATACTTCCACAAGAACTGCATCAGCACAATAAAGAGGCAGATGAAGAACGTCATGAAAAATACAGGCAAAAAGCTCTGTATCATGAAGGTGTATAGTCGCTTGGGACGAAACATATATATGCGCTACTAATTTCAAATGCAAAAATAGCGCAAATAATCGAGATAACCCAACCTGCCACACAACAAATAAACGGCAAGTTGTGAATAAAACTGAATTTTAAGAGGTAATATTACAAAAATGGGTAATGTGCTTACTATTTGACAACACTATTTACCACTACACACATCGTTCATTGGCAATACATCACAAAGTACCTAAGCGACGTTGCAAACGCTCAATCTCATTACTCCACAACTCCTTCAGATCATCAATCTCATCGGCATAGGCAAAGTCGGTAACAGATAGCATGGTAGCACCTGTAAGCTCCGATGTTGTTATACGCATCTCGAAGTATGTACGATCGTTACCGGCTTCGTTCCAATGGAAACGTACAAATACACCCATTCGTGAGCTGGTCAATGTAGCTGCCTGTGGGGTCTTGTTCCAATAGAAAGTATACTCGTTGTTGTCACAGTCCACCTTATCGGCAAACCACTCACCGAGACCTTGCGGGGTACTAAGAAAAGTCCACAAAATTGATGGCGATATTTTCTTAAAGTCGTATTCTAACACAAATTTATCTTTACTCATAGCTCAATTCTATACGCTTAAAAAAAAGAATAAAAAGTCGCATTTAATTATAACATTCGCATACTTTCGGTGGCTAATTTACAAATATTCTCTCAAAAAAGCAAGTTTTTTTTGTAAAATTTTTCAATCGAATGATTGCAACATCTTGAAATATTATGAAGAAAATGTACAATATCGAGCGATACAAGAGCCCAAAATAAGACCTATAAAACATATTTACTCAAAATTAATGCAATATAAGCATACAATGTATCACAACTTTTTCTTACATTTGCGCTTAAATAAGTATATACCGAAAGCACAATCTTTTTTAAATTATACAAACATGGACTTGATTAAACAAATCGTTGAACGTGCCAAAGCCAACAAGCAACGCATCGTTCTTCCCGAAGGTACAGAAGAGCGTACCTTGAAAGCTGCCGACCGTCTTGTGGCCGACGAAGTAGTTGAGGTAATTCTTATCGGTAATCCCGACGAGATCAAAGCGCTCGCCGAGAAGAATGGCCTTACAAACATCGACAAAGCTACAATCATCGACCCCGTAAACAACCCCCGCAAAGAAGTTTACGCCAACTTGCTCTTTGAATTGCGCAAGAGCAAAGGTATGACTATCGAGAAAGCAACAGCACTCGCCGAAGATCCTTTGTACTTGGGTACTCTTATCATTAAGAATGGCGATGCCGATGGTGAGGTTGCCGGTGCACAAAACACAACAGGCGATGTATTGCGTCCCGCTTTGCAAATTATCAAGACTACTCCCGGTATCAGCGTAGTATCTGGTGCATTCCTCATGTTTACTCCCAAAGCAGAGTATGGCGAAAATGGCTTGCTCGTATTTGCCGACTGCGCCGTTATGCCCAACCCCAACGCACAAGAGTTGGCTCAAATCGCTGTATCGACAGCCCGCACAGCTCGCGCTATTGCTGCTATCGAACCCCGCGTTGCCATGCTCAGCTTCTCTACTAAGGGTAGCGCTAAGAACGAGTTGGTAGACAAAGTTGTTGAGGCTACTCGTTTGGCTCAAGAAATGGCTCCCGAATTTGCTATCGACGGCGAACTTCAAGCCGATGCAGCTATCGTTCCCTCGGTAGGTTCATCAAAAGCTCCCGGTAGCGCTATCGCAGGTCGCGCCAACACTCTCGTATTCCCCACTCTCGAAGTTGGTAACATTGCCTACAAGCTCGTACAACGCTTGGCAGGTGCCGAGGCTGTAGGTCCCGTATTGCAAGGTATTGCCGCTCCCGTTAACGACCTTTCTCGTGGTTGCAGCGTAGACGACATCTACAAACTCGTTGCTATCACAGCTACTCAAGCTATCGGTCTCAAAGCTGGCAAATAATAGTAAACACATTCATCAACACAGAAAATATATTGTAATGAAAATTTTGGTATTGAACTGCGGTAGTTCATCAGTAAAATACAAACTCTTCGACCTCGACACACAAGAGGTAATGGCTCAAGGTGGTGTAGAGAAATTGGGTCTCAAAGACTCTTTCATCAAATTTACTCTCCCCAGCGGCGAGAAGAAAGTTCTTGAGGTAGACATGCCCGAGCACCGTTCGGCTATTAGCACAATCCTCGGCGTACTCACCAACGAGGAGTATGGTTGCATCAAGACTTTGGACGAAATCTCGGCTGTAGGTCACCGCGTTGTACACGGTGCTGAGAAATTCAACAGCAGCGTACTCATCACCGACGAGATGATCGCACAAGTAAAAGACTGCTACGACCTCGCTCCCTTGCACAACCCCGCCAACATTATCGGTATCGAGGCTATCAGCGAGTTGTTGCCCAGCGCACCCCAAGTAGGTGTGTTCGACACAGCTTTCCACCAAACAATGCCCGCCAAGGCTTTCATGTATCCCCTCCCCTATGAGATGTATGAGAAATATGGCGTACGTCGCTACGGTTTCCACGGAACAAGCCACCGCTACGTATCACGTCGCGCTTGCGAATTCCTCGGTCTCCCCTACGAAGACCAAAAAATCATCACTTGCCACATCGGTAACGGTGGTTCTATCACAGCCGTTATGAACGGTGTATCGGTAGATACTTCAATGGGTCTCACTCCCGTTGAGGGCTTGATGATGGGTACTCGCTCGGGTGACGTTGACGCCGGTGCTCTCGCTTATATCATGAACAAAGAGGGTCTTGATGTAAACGGTCTTTCAAACTTGATCAACAAGAAGAGCGGTGTATTGGGTGTAACAGGCTTGTCATCAGACATGCGCGACATCGAAGACGCTATCAAAGAAGGCAACGAGCGCGCCAAATTGGCTCTCGACATGTACGAGTATCGCATTATTAAATACGTAGGTTCTTACATCGCAGCTATGAACGGTGTAGACGTTATCGTATTTACCGGTGGTGTTGGTGAAAACCAAACTACTACTCGTGAAGTTGTTACCAACAACTTGTCGTTCATGGGCGTTAAGATCGACAAAGAACTCAACGCCAAGACTCGCGGTAAAGAGTGCTTGTTGAGCACACCCGATTCTACAGTGAAAGTAGTTGTTATCCCCACCGACGAGGAGTTGATGATTGCTACCGACACACGCGCTATTGTAGAGAAATTGTAATCGATACATACCTCACAATACACAGCCTGCCCCTGCACAAGGTGGCAGGCTTTTTTTGTACCAATATAGCACCTATAGTTAGTACACAGCTGTATGCAACACCTGTCGAGGGCTGCAAGCCCGAGTATGGATAACCCCCAACGAAGCAAGCGAAGCGCAGGCGAAGTTGGGGGAAAGAAAGCTCCTCCCTGAAACGAACGTCTGAAAGACGTGTCGAGGGCTGTAAGCTCGAGTATGGATAACCCCCAACGAACCAAGCAAAGCGCAGGCGAAGTTGGGGGAGAAAAAGCATCACATTTAAACAAACGTCTGAAAGACGTGTCGAGGGCTGCAAGCCCGAGTATGGATAACCCCCAACGAACCAAGCGAAGCGCAGGCGAAGTTGGGGGAAAGAAAGCTCCTCCCTGAAACGAACGTCTGAAAGACGTGTCGAGAGCTGCAAGCTCGAGTATGGATAACCCCCAAGAATGAGCTGTTAGGCGAATGAAGTTGGGGGAGAAAAAGCGCCACACTCAAACGACCGTCTGAAAGACGTGAACCCATATCTTGGAAAACAGATTATTTTACAGTACCTTTGTTATTAAACACTACACATTATGAGCTTCACACAATTTATCTACCATCTTGTATTTCCAACCAAAAACAGAGAAAATACAATATCTATCGAAGGAGAAAAATCCTTGTATAAGATACTGTACAACATTATGAAGCAAGAAGGTGCACATGTACACCGCATAGGTGGCATGCCCGACCACGTACATATATTGGTAGAGATACCAGCTAATATATCTATATCAAAGTTTGTACAAAAAGTCAAACAAGAATCAAGCTATTTAGCCAAAGAAGCTATCGAACTACCGCTATGGGATGGTTGGGCCGAGGGATATGGAGGTTTTACGTATTCAGCCAATGATATTGAAACCGTAAAGCGATATATTATGAATCAAAAAGAGCACCACAGAAAAATCACTTTTATAGAAGAATATCGCGTTTGGCTCATCGAAAATGGCATTTCTACCGATGCACCATTTTTCCCTAAATAATCTTTACAGTCTTTGCAGACTGAAGCATATCAGATAACACCAATAACCCCCAACTTCGCCTGCGCTTCGCTCGGCTCGTTGGGGGTTATCCATACTCGGACCTAACAGTCCTCGACACGTCTTGCAGACGGTTGTTTGAGCAGGTGCATTATGTCCCCTAACTTCATTCACTTAACGTCACATTCGTTGGTGGTTATCTATAGTCGGACTTACGGCCCTCGACTCGTCTTGAAGACACTTATATCATTTTTTCGCAACCTCTAAAGAGATAATCATTAAAAGCTATCATGAAAACATCTATCTCCTCAAATGTATATACTATGAAAAGTGCTTAAAATTATTAAAAGGGAATATATAACCAATATTTTTATGTAGCTTTGCATCATGGGGTAATAGCGCCAAGTTTGGCACGGTTATTGCTCTACATATTATAGTAAGACATTAAAACAATATACATGGAAGAAAAAGAGTTGTTACAAACAATTATCGAGAGTATTCAAGAGAAAAAAGGTCATAAAATCACAACAGTAGATCTCACTAAGATTGAGTCGGCTTCGGCCAACTACTTTGTTATATGCCAAGGTAATACACCTACACAAGTAGAGGCTATAGCCGATAGCGTGCGCCAATATACCCGTGAGCACACTGGTGTAAAACCCATTGCCTACGAAGGCTACCGCAATGCTCAATGGATTATTATCGACTACGGCAACATCTTTGTGCATATATTCCTTCCCGAGTCGCGCGACTTCTACCGCCTCGAACAGTTGTGGAATGATGCCAAATTGACAGAAATTGCCGACATAGATTAGATTTGTCATTTTAACGCATATAATACATATAATATATGGCTAATAAGAAATTTTTTAAGTTCAACCTGGCTTGGCTGTATGGTGGTATACTTGTCGTACTTGCTATCTTGTACTGGACAAACACCCAATCGTATAGCAAGGAGGTAAATTCTACCCAATTTGAAGAGATAGCCTTGAGCGGTGGTATGAAAGAGATTACCATCTACAAGGATCACGCCGAGGCTCAACTTACCGACTCGGCCAAGCGTGCCCTCTTTGGCGAAGACATTGCCGAGAACACACCTGGTATTATCAAGACCAATATTCCTTCGAGCAATAGTATGGCCGAGACCATACGCTACTGGAAAGACGACCACAACATCAACATCCCTGTTACCTACGACAAGAGTAGCGATATAGGTGCTATATTCTGGTCGGTTGGCCCCTTTGTGTTGCTCATTGTATTCTGGTTCTTCATCATGCGCAACATGTCCAACCCCGGCGGTGGCGGTGGTGGTGGCGGTGTCTTCAATGTGGGCAAGTCTACCGCACGACTCTACGAGAAGGGCAACACCCGCGTTACATTCAACGACGTGGCGGGTCTATCGGAGGCCAAACAAGAGGTTGAAGAGATTGTTCAGTTCTTGCGTAACCCATCGAAATACACCGAGTTAGGAGGTAAAATACCCAAAGGTGCACTTCTTGTAGGCCCTCCGGGAACAGGTAAGACCCTGCTTGCGAAGGCCGTGGCCGGCGAGGCCGATGTACCCTTCTTCTCACTATCGGGTTCGGACTTTGTAGAGATGTTTGTGGGCGTGGGAGCATCACGTGTACGCGACCTTTTCCGTCAAGCCAAAGAGAAAGCTCCTTGCATTGTATTTATAGATGAGATAGACGCTGTTGGTCGTGCCCGCGGTAAAAACCCCAACATGGGTGGCAACGACGAGCGTGAGAATACCCTCAACCAACTGCTCACCGAAATGGACGGCTTCGGCTCAAATAGCGGTGTAATCATCCTCGCTGCTACCAACCGCGCCGACATACTCGACAAGGCATTGTTGCGTGCAGGTCGCTTCGACCGTCAGATTTATGTAGAGCTACCCGACCTCAACGATCGCAAAGAGATATTTGATGTACACTTGCGCAAGGTAAAGACCGATGCAAGTGTCGACCGCGATATGTTGGCACGTCAAACACCCGGATTCTCGGGAGCAGATATTGCCAATGTATGTAACGAAGCTGCTCTCATTGCTGCACGCAAGAACAAAAACAGTGTTGAGAAGCAAGACTTTATGGATGCCGTAGACCGCATCATCGGTGGATTGGAGAAACGCTCTAAAATTACCACCGACGAGGAGAAACGCTCAATTGCCATACACGAGGCCGGACACGCATCACTTAGCTGGCACTTGCAGTATGCCAATCCTCTTGTCAAAGTTACAATCGTTCCGCGAGGTAAGGCCTTGGGTGCTGCCTGGTACTTGCCCGAGGAACGTCAGATAACCCCTCGTGAGGCTATGCTCGACGAGATGTGCGCCACATTGGGTGGTCGTGCCGCCGAGGAGCTCTTCATCGGTCGCATATCGACAGGTGCTGCCAACGACCTTGAGCGTGTTACCAAGCAAGCATACGCTATGGTAGTATACTTTGGTATGAGCGAGCGCTTGCCCAACCTCTCCTACTACGACTCTACAGGCCAAGAGTATGGCTTCTCAAAACCCTATAGCGAAACTACAGCCAAGGTTATAGACGAGGAGGTGAGCCGCATTGTAAACGAACAATACGAACGAGCCAAACGCATCTTTCAAGAGCATGCCGAGGGTCATGCACAACTCACCGAGGTATTGCTCGACAACGAGGTGATATATACCGAAGATGTAGAGAAGATATTCGGCAAGCGTCAATGGAAATCGCGCTCGGAAGAGATACTTCGTGACAACGAAGCTATGAAAAAGAATGGCGATAATAGCGAAGTAATAGCCGAAGAGGAACCTACCGATGAGACTCTCAAAGACGAGTTGATTGGTGCTGAAATGGAGGAAGCTGAGCAAAAGAAAAAATCGCGCAAAATAGAGTTTCCCAATTAAGAAACAGTAAACATATCTATGATACATCGAGGGCTTGCCGATGGCAAG